>JBBJNO010000056.1:2320-11280 GCA_037720875.1 Luteimonas sp.
GCGGACTGGATCGCCGAGGACATCGTTGCCGGCAAGGCGATGAGTCCGGCGCCGCTGCCCGATTGGGTCTTCGACGGCCGCGAGGTCGTGCATGCGGCCGAGGGCAGCTACAGCCCAGGCAGGAACTCAAAACTGCCGCGCTCGGCGCTGCCGGTGTATCGCCGCCAGCGCTTCCCCGATCCGTTGCTGGGCGAAGCGTTCCCTGCCGGTGAAACCATCTTCGAGAACGAGGGTGTGCGTTTGTGGCACGACGGCGACGACATTGCAGTCGCCTCGTTCAAGACCAAACTGCATACGGTGTCGGATCACGTGCTGTCCGGCCTGCAGGAAGCCATCGCAATCGCCGAGCGCCAATTCCGCGGCATGGTGATCTGGCAACCCAAGGAACCGTTTTCGGCTGGCGCCGATTTGTCGGGTGCGATGGGGCTGCTGCAGGCGGGCGACGTCACCGGTTTCGACGCGATGGTCGCCAATTTCCAGGCCACCAGCCAACGCATCAAGTATTCGCTGGTGCCGGTGGTCGCGGCCGTGCGCGGGATGGCGTTGGGCGGCGGCTGCGAATTCCAGATGCACAGCGCAAGAACCGTAGCGGGACTGGAAAGCTACATCGGGTTGGTGGAAGCAGGCGTCGGCTTGCTGCCAGCGGGTGGCGGCTTGAAGGAACTCGCGTTGCGCGCCTCGCAAGCGGCCGGTACGGGGGGCGATGTGTTCGCGCAACTCAAGCCGGCGTTCGAGGCAGTGGCGATGGCGAAAGTGTCCGCGTCCGCGATCGAGGCAAAGGAACTGGGCTTGTTGCGCAACGACGACGTAGTCGCCTTCAATGCCCACGAATTGCTGCACATCGCAAAACAACAGGCGCTGGCACTGGCCGAAAGCGGCTATCGGCCGCCCCTGCCCTCACGTCGCATCGCCGTCGCGGGCGATGTCGGCATCGCGACCTTCAAGATGATGCTGGTCAACATGCTCGAAGGCCGCTTCATCTCAGGGCACGATTACGAGATCGCCACGCGCGTGGCGACGGTGTTATGCGGCGGCGAAGTCGATCGCGGCGCGATCGTCGATGAGGACTGGTTGCTGCGGCTGGAGCGCGAGCATTTCGTGGCGCTGGCGCAGATGCCGAAGACCCAGGAACGCATCGCGCACATGCTCAAGACGGGCAAGCCGCTGAGGAACTGATTCAAGGAAGGTAAAAAAACAGGGAGTGCCCTTGCCCGTCATTCCCGCGAAGGCGGAAATCCAGGCCGGAAACTTTCCGTAGAGCGATTCGCACTATCTGCA
Source organism: Luteimonas sp. (assembly GCA_037720875.1). Taxonomy (GTDB): domain Bacteria; phylum Pseudomonadota; class Gammaproteobacteria; order Xanthomonadales; family Xanthomonadaceae; genus JALYOU01. Next base: position 3,599 of record JBBJNO010000056.1, read on the forward strand.
AATGTACGGGCATGCGTTCCCGCCTTCGCGGGAATGACCAGCCAAAAACCCTTTCAGATTCCTGATTCCTGATTTTCACTCCCGCCCTTGGAGACAAAAAATGACCCGCCAAATCCAGGACGCCTACATCGTCGCTGCCACCCGCACCCCGGTCGGCAAGGCGCCGCGCGGCGTGTTTCGCAATACCCGTCCCGACGAGATGCTGGCGCATGTCCTGCGCAGTGTGGTCGCGCAGGCGCCGGGCATCGACGTCGATCGCATCGAGGACGCGATCATCGGTTGCGCCATGCCCGAGGGCGAGCAAGGCATGAACGTGGCGCGCATCGGCGTGTTGCTGGCCGGGCTGCCCGATACCGTCGCGGCGCAAACGATCAACCGTTTCTGCTCATCCGGATTGCAGGCGGTGGCGCTGGCGGCCGACCGCATCCGGCTGGGCGAGGCGGACCTGGTGCTGGCCGGCGGTGTCGAGTCGATGTCGATGGTGCCGATGATGGGCAACAAGATCGCGATGAGCCCGCAGGTGTTCCAGGACGACAACCTCGCCATCGCCTACGGCATGGGCATCACCGCGGAAAAAGTTGCGGAGGAATGGAAGGTGTCGCGCGAGGACCAGGATACGTTTGCGGCGGGCTCGCATCGGAAGGCATTGAAGGCCATCGCCGATGGCGAGTTCGCATCAGAAATCACGCCGTATGAAGTCGCCGCGCGCATCCCGGACATCGCCGGTAATGCCGTTCGCCTGAAGCGTGCGCTGATCGACACCGACGAAGGCCCGCGCGTCGATACGTCGCTGGAAGGGTTGGCGAAATTGCGCCCGGTCTTCCGCAACGGCGGCAGCGTCACCGCCGGCAATGCGTCGCAGATGTCCGATGGCGCGGCCGGCGTGCTGGTTGCGTCGGAACAGGCGATCAAGGACTACGGCCTCACCCCCCTCGCCCGCTTCGTCAGTTTCGCCGTGGCCGGCGTGCGCCCTGAAGTGATGGGCATCGGACCGATCGCGGCGATTCCCAAGGCCCTGAAACAGGCCGGATTGACCAGGGACCAACTGGACTGGATCGAACTCAACGAGGCCTTCGCCGCGCAGGCGCTTGCGGTCATCCGTGATTGCGGGCTCGATCCGGACAAGGTCAATCCACTCGGCGGCGCCATCGCACTGGGGCACCCCCTCGGCGCAACCGGTGCGGTGCGCACTGCAACAATCGTGCACGGCATGCGCCGCCGCCAGCAGAAATACGGCATGGTGACGATGTGTATCGGCACCGGCATGGGCGCGGCGGGTATTTTCGAATCCGTTTCGTGATCCTGTAGAGCGGAGCTTGCTCCGCTGCTGTTGCGTCACGTCAAGAGCAGCCGAGCAAGCTCGACGCTACAAATTCGCTCGCCCCAAGCGAGGCTTTTCACGCCCTGGCTATTCGATGATCTGAACGCCCAGTTCCACCAGCGCCGCCTGCATCGCGGCGCTGGCGCCCTCGCTCAAGGTCTCGTGATCGAGCGCGAAGCGGATGGTGGCCTCGATCAGGCCCAGATGCGTTCCGCAATCGAAGCGCGTTCCCTTGAAACGAAACGCGTCGATCCGGGTGTCCGCCAGCAGGCGGGCGATCGCGTCGGTCAGCTGGATTTCACCGCCCGCACCGGGAGCGGCGGTCTCCAGGTAGTGGAATATCCTTGAAGGCAGCACATAACGTCCGACGACCGCCAGCGTGCTGGGCGCATCCGCCGGATCAGGTTTCTCGACGATCCCCGAAATCAAGCCATGGCGATTCTTGAAATCAGGCGCGGACACGATGCCGTAACTGCCTGTCAGTTCGCGCGGCACATCCTGCACCGCAATCACACCGGCATCGGCTGCCTCCGCGTGATCCGCCATCTGCTTCAATGCACCCGGGCCGCGATTCCAGATCAGGTCGTCGGGCAACAACACCGCGAATGGTTCATCGCCGACCACCGGTTTTGCGCAGAGCACCGCATGGCCCAGGCCCAGCGCCTCGGCCTGGGTGACGAACACGGCCTGCACACGAGGCGGCAGGATTTCCCGGATGAGGGCGAGTTGCTCCAGCTTTCCCGCCTTCTCCAGTTTCTGTTCGAGCTCGTAGGCCTTGTCGAAATAATCCGCCACCGCATGCTTGTAGCGGTTGGTGACAAAGATGAGCGTCTCGCAACCGGCCTCGATGGCTTCATCGACCGCGTACTGGATCAGTGGCCGATCGACGATCGGCAACATTTCCTTGGGAACTGTCTTGGTTGCCGGTAGAAAACGCGTGCCCAGTCCTGCCACCGGGAACACAGCCTTGCGAATGCGTTGCGTCATGTCTTAGATCTTCCTGGCGTTGCGTGCTGGGAACGGGACGATGGTGGCCCGATGCGCTTCGGCCTGCTCGGCGACAGGCGCAAACTCGGGAACCGCTGCACGCAGCAAAAGGCCAAGTGCAACTTCGTCATATCGCGAAATGGCATCGCGCATCTTCTCGATGGATCCAGCAATGGCATCGGCGGCCACACCTCGAGCCTCGGCCTGCAGGATCTTGGGATGGGCAGTCGGCCGGTAACGCTCATCGGCATGGAACAAGGTTTCGTGCAATTTCTCGCCCGCACGCAGGCCCGTGTAGACGATCGCGATATCGCGCCCCGGCTGCTTGCCCGCCAAGCGGATCATTTGTTCAGCCAGCAGGCGGATCGGCACCGGTTCACCCATGTCGAGTGTGTAGATCGCTTCGTGCGAGCCGATCGCGGCCGCTTGCAGGATCAACTGGCAGGCTTCGGGAATCGTCATGAAGTAGCGGGTGACTTCCGCATCGGTCACCGTCACCGGCCCGCCCAGACGTATTTGTTCGCGAAACAGGGGGACGACACTTCCCGCCGAATCCAGCACGTTGCCGAAGCGCACGGTCACGTAATGCGTCGCGCGTTTGGCCGCATACGCCTGGCACACCATTTCGGCCAGACGCTTGCTGGCGCCGAGCACGTTGACCGGATCCACAGCCTTGTCGGTCGAGATCAGGACAAAGGTACCGACATTGGCTTTGCGACAGGCTTCGGCGACGGTTTCGGTAGCCAGCACGTTGTTGCGGACGGCCTCGCGCAACTGCGCTTCGAGCAGGGGCACCTGTTTGTACGCGGCTGCATGGAACAATGCGTCAGGCTCGGCCCGCGCCAATGCATGCCGAATGACCGCCGGATCGCCGCAGTCCCCAAGCACCGCCACGCATTCCAGATTGGGAAAATCGCGCTGCAGTTCAGCCTGCATCGTCATCAATGAAAGCTCGTCGATCTCGATCATGCCAATGCGCTGGGCGCCATGCCGGGCACACTGCCTGCACAACTCCGAACCGATCGACCCACCTGCACCGGTGACCATCACCGAGCGGCCTCCAAGCCAACCCCGTATCGCCTTCCAGTCGGGCAATACGGGCTTGCGTCCCAACAGATCTTCGATGGCGACCTCTTTGAGTTCACCTGGCAATGATCGACCTATCAGCACATCCTGCAGCCGTGGAACGGTGCGGAAGGGCAAACCCGAGCGCTCGCACGCAGCCACGACCTGCTGCATCGCACTGGCGTCGATCGAGGGCATCGCGATCACGATCAACTTGGCCGCTGTTTCGCGCGCGATTTCGGTAACGTCTGAAATCCGTCCGAGCACAGGCATGCCCTGCAGCTTGCTTCCCCGCAATTGCGCCGCATCGTCGAGAAAACCGACCGGCGCATAGGCTCCGGTGCGGCGCAGATCACGCACCAGCGCTTCGCCCGCCGCGCCGGCCCCCAGGATCAGAACGCGTACGGCAGCCTTGTCGGTGTGCTCGCTGCGGCCGTCCTTCCAGGCCCGATACAACAGGCGCGGGGTGCCCAACAATCCAACCAGGACAAACGGATACAAGAACAGAACTGCGCGCGGCACGCCCTCCACGCGGTTGTACAGAAATAATCCAAGCGCAAGCGCAAGCAGGCCGAAAACGCAGGCTTTGACGATATTCCAAAGATCTGGAACGCTGGCAAATCGCCATAGTCCCCGATACAAGCCGACTTGCCAGAAGACCAGGCCTTGTGCGGCCAGCACAATGGCAACTTCCACCGACCACAGCGGCAGAGCCGGCGGGTCGGCCACCAGGGTGTAGCGCAGCCAGTTCAACCCTGTCCAACAGATCCAGACCATCGTCAGGTCATGAACGACCACTGCGAGGCGAGGTAACGCTAGGTTCCAGCGGTCGTGCTTGGAAATCATTCCCTAATCCCAGAAGACGCGTCATTGCACTGACGGCGCAAATAAACCCAGAGCAGCGTCGTGGCCATATACCACGCCAGCAGCGAAAGTGTAATGAAAATGGTGTCCTCTTCGCGCCAGGCGAACCACAGCAAACACGCCATGCATGTCCATACGCCATAAGCCAGTGTTACCGGCCGATGGGCATGCAGTTTCCTTGCCCATACCTGAAAGGTGTGGCCCACATGTGCGACCCACCACTGCTCGCCGCGCAATATGCGGGTGGCGAGCGTCAGGCTGGTGTCGACCAAAAAGGCGGCGACCGGCAGGAAGCTCAGCGGCCAGCCCGGGGTATGCTGCCCCGCTAGCCCTGCCACCAGCGCAGCGATGGCGAATCCGATCGCGCCGCTACCGACATCGCCCAAAAAAATCTTCGCCTTGGGAAAATTCATCGGCAAGAATCCGACGCACGCAGCAGCCAAGGCTGCAGCAAGCCACTGATCAGAACCCGATGTCGCCATCGCGATCGCCCCGGCGACGAGCCCGGCCTGGCTGGCGGCCAGTCCATCAATCCCATCCATGAAGTTCCATGCATTGGTCATGCCGACGGCCAGTATTCCGGCGCCCAACGACAGCCATGGATTGCCGTACATCTGCTGCAATCCCCACGCGAGCACGGCCGCTGCAATCACATGCGCGACCAGCCGTATCCAAGCCGATAACGGCCGGTGGTCATCGATCCAGCCAACTGCCGCAATAATCGACAGGCCCGCGGTGAAACAGCATAGCCAGACCCGCCGATCGGGATTTTCGAATGCCAGCCAAAGGGCCGCGACCAGCAGCGAAATGACGATGGCGATGCCGCCGCCACGTGGCGTTGCCTGGTCATGGCTGCGCCGCGCGCCAGGATGATCCAGCAAATTCGCGTTCAACGCGTATCGACGCGCCCACACGGTCCCCAGCAGACCCAGTGCGAAGTGGAACACGAGCCAAAGCACCATTCCGGCGATCACACGACGGCGTAGTTGAGCAGGGGTTTGATCGACCCCCACTCCTTGCAACTTGGACATTGCCAATGATGGGTACGTGCCCCGAATCCACAGCGGCCGCAGCGATAACTTGGATTGCGAACCAGCAACTGGTCGGTGATGTGCTTGAGGTCAAGCAATGTGGCTTCAGGATCGACGCCCTCCGCCAGGGTGAGATCGATCAGTGCCGCTTCACCGCGCACTGAAGGACGATCCTTCAACTGTCGTGCGAGATAGGCGCGCGCCGCCGGAACGCCATCCTCGGCTTCAACCAGGCGCGTCAACGCAAGCACCGGCGCCACCCCGCGATAGTGTTCGCTCATCTCCGACAGGAAGGCCCGCGCGCCGGTGGTGTCGCCCGATCGTTCGTAGCTGGCCAACAGGGTCGGCAGGAGTTCCGGCAGGTAGTCTGGATCGTGCCGCGCCGCGCGTTCGAAGGCGCGGATGGCCGCAGCGTCATTGCGCAAATCAGCCTCGATCCGGCCTTCCAGCATGCCCGCTCGTACCGAATTGGAATCGGCGACATATGCCCGGGCGATGGCAGCACGCGCAGCGTCGATATCGCCGGACGCGCGCAGGCGGTCGGCCAGTTCGCATTCAAATTGCGCGATGAGCTTGCCCATCGGCTCACCGGTGGCGGTCTCGAAACGCGTGGCGTTCTCGATCGCCTTGTCCCAATCACGTTCCGCCTGGTAGATGCCGATCAGGTGCTTGAGGGCTTGCGGGGCGCGCTGGTCGATTTGGGCAAGCTCAGTGAACACGGTCTCGGCGCGATCCAGCAAACCCGAACGCATGTAGTCCTCGCCCAGCGCTAGCAACGCCTGGACCTTTTGCTGATCATTCAAGTCGGATCGAGATACCAGCGCCTGGTGCAGGCGGATCGCACGATCGACTTCGCCACGCCGTCGGAACAGATGCCCCAGGGCAACCTGGGTCTCGAAGGTTTCTTTATCCAGCTCGGCGATATGCAGGAACAGTTCGATCGCCTTGTCGGGCTGTTCGTTGAGCAGGTAGTTCAAGCCGCGGAAGTAAGTCGTCGAGAGCTTGCTGACCTGGCTGTCACTGTGGCGTTCGCCGCCGCGACGTCCCACCACCCATCCGCTCACCGCGGCAACGGGAATCAGCAGGAAAAACCAGAACCATTCATTGACGAACGCCATCGATCAGCGGCCTTCCGGCGGTGGTGCGGAGCGCGAACCGGATGTTCCCGCTTCGGATCGACGCAGTCTCTGGCGCAGCGGCAGTACCACGCTGGCCGCCATGACCACCCCTCCTGCCAGGACACCGATCAGCAGCGATACCAGGATGGCGACGCCCAGCGTCGTGCGCAGCGACATGGCACCCAGGTCGAGCGCGATCGGTTGCGGATTGAGTGCACCCACGGCAACGCCAGCCGCAAGACAGGCCAAGGCAACCAGAAGTCGTAACAAACGCATCAGACGGCTCCGTCGGGAGTCGCTAGCTTAGCGGACACGTGCAAGGCATTCAGCTGTTGGGCAACAAGAGTCTTGCGGAAATCAGTCTTCGGTCGGCAACGGCACGACACTACTGACGCGCTCGCGCAGTTCCTTGCCAGGCTTGAAGTGCGGGACGTGCTTGCCGGGCAATGCCACGGCATCGCCGGTCTTGGGATTGCGTCCCGTCCGCGGTGGCCGGTAATGCAGCGAAAAACTGCCAAACCCGCGAATCTCGATACGCCCACCGTGTGCCAACGCACCACCCATCATTTCGAGCAATGACTTGACGGCCAAGTCGACATCATCCGCTTTCAGGTGCCCCTGGCGCAGGTTGAGGATGTCGATCAATTCGGACTTGGTCATGGGCACGAAGGGAATTCGATGCGGATGGCGAACGGCCCGGATCACCGGGCCGTTCGTTCAATCCATTACTCGGACTTGTTGTCCAACTGCTCGCGGAGCAATGCGCCCAGTTGGGTCATGCCACTCGCAGCGGCAGTGCTGCTGGAGGCACTCTGGTACTCCTCCATCGTCTCGCGCATCTCGGCTTCGTCCTTGGCCTTGATCGAGAGCTGCATGGTGCGGCCCTTGCGATCCATGCCGATGAAACGCGCCTCGACCTCGTCGCCGACCTTGAGGTGCTGGGTCGCGTCGTCGACGCGTTCCTTGGAGATGTCGCGCGCGGCGAGATAACCCTCGATGCCCTCGCCCAAATCGATCGTCGCGCCCTTGGCATCGACTTCCTTGACCGTGCCCTTGACCATGCTGCCCTTGGTGTTGGACGCCATGTACTGACCGAACGGATCCTGTTCCATCTGCTTGACGCCGAGGCTGATGCGCTCGCGTTCCGGATCAACGGCCAGTACCACCGCTTCCAGCGTGTCGCCCTTCTTGAAGTTGCGCGCGACGTCTTCGCCGGTGGAGTTCCAGCTGATGTCCGACAAGTGGATGAGGCCGTCGATGCCGCCGTCCAGGCCGATGAAGACGCCGAAGTCGGTG
>JBBJNO010000057.1:0-7436 GCA_037720875.1 Luteimonas sp.
CCCAGCCTCCCCACCCGCGAGCGCCTGTCCGAAGTCCGCTACGAAATCCGTGGTGAACTCGCCCGCCGCGCGCGCGAACTCGAAGGCCAGGGCCGCACGCTGATCAAGCTCAACATCGGCAATCCCGGCGCGTTCGGCTTCCGCGCGCCGGAGCACCTGCAGCGCGCGATCGCCGACCACATCGCCAGCACTGATCCGTACACCCACCAGCAAGGCCTGCCGCAGGCGCGCGAATCCATCGCCGCCTTCCACAAGCAACGCGGCACGCCCAACGCATCGCCCGAACGCGTGTTCATCGGTAACGGCGTCAGCGAGCTGATCGACATCTCGCTGCGCGCGCTGCTCAACCCCGGCGACGAAGTGTTGCTGCCCTCGCCCGACTATCCACTCTGGAGCGCCGCCACCATCCTCAACGACGGCCGCCCGGTGTATTACCGCTGCGAACCGGCCAACGGGTTCCTGCCCGATCCTGACGAAATCGAGGCACTGGTGTCCTCGCGCACCCGCGCCATCGTGCTGATCAACCCCAACAATCCAACCGGCGCGAGTTACCCGCGCGCATTGCTGGAGCGCATCGTCGCCATCGCCGCGAAACACAACCTGCTGCTGATGGCCGACGAGATCTACGACAGCATCCTCTACGACCACGCCACGTTCGAGCCACTGGCGCCGCTCGCCGGCGACCTGCCGTGCCTGTCGTTCGGCGGTCTGTCGAAGGTGCATCGCGCCTGCGGCTGGCGCGTGGGCTGGGCGGTGTTGTCGGGCGATCCGCTGGCCAGCGGCGATTACCACCACGCCATGGACCTGCTCGGCGCGCTGCGTTTGTGCGCCAACGTGCCGGGGCAATTCGCGATCGATGCCGCGTTGCATGGCATCGACACCATCACGCCGTTGTGCCAGGCCGAAGGCCGCCTGTACGAATCACGGCGTGCATTGATCGATGCCTGCGCCGCCAGCGAGCATTTGCACCTGGTCGCACCCGCCGGCGCCCTGTACGGGTTCCCGGCGGTCGTGGGGGACGCCGCGCACGGTTTCGACGATCATGCGTTCGCGCTGGACATGCTGGAGAACGAAGACGTGCTGATCGTGCCCGGTTCCAGTTTCAACGTGCCGTACCGCAATCATTTCAGGGTGACGCTGTTGCCACAGCCCGATGAGTTGCGCGAAGTGTTCGCCCGCATCGATCACGTGCTGTCCCGGCGTGCGCAGGCCAATGCGCGCGCGGGCAGGCGGGTGGCCGTTGCTTAGGTCGGTGCTGCTGACGGCGCTGATCGGCATGCTCGTCGCGTGCAGCACGACTGTGGACACATCCCAAGCCGGTTCACAACGAGGGCCACGCGGCATGCAGTCTTACCTGGCGTTGGGTGATTCGTACACGATCGGCGAAGGCGTGGTTGAAGGCGAGCGCTGGCCGGTGCAGCTGGCGCGCGCCCTGCGCGAGGACGGAATCACCATCGCTGATCCTCGCATCATCGCCAAGACCGGCTGGACCACCGACGAACTCGACGCCGCCATGGATGCCGCCAGTCCGCTCGGCGAATACGACTTCGTCAGCCTGCTGATCGGCGTCAACAATCAGTACCGCGGCCGCGATGTCGGCAACTACCGCGAGGAGTTCGCAGCCTTGCTCGAACGCGCGATCCGTCTAGCGGGAGGCCGTGGGGATCGCGTGCTGGTGATCAGCATCCCCGACTGGGGCACCACCCGTTTCGGCAACGAGCATGCCGCCGACAAGCCGGGCCGCGATCTTGCCGGGATATCGCGCGAGCTCGACGCGTACAACGCGGCGGCGGAAGCGATCTGCCGTTCGCGCGGCGTTGCCTTCGTCGACATCACGCCGGTCAGCCGCGAGCGCGGCAATCAGGCATCGATGCTGGCCGCCGATGGCTTGCATCCTTCCTCCAGGATGTACGCCGCATGGACACGCCAGGCACGACCGGTCGCACGGGCCTTGTTTTCGACGCCATGAAGGCGCTGGATCGCGCCGCCGCGCGCGCCATCGCAAGACACTATCTTCCCAGCCGTTTCCACTACCACTACGCCAAATCGAAACTGGGCAGCGATCCCTTGTATGCCGGCGTCGCCGATGCCTTGCGCGGCAGCACTGCGCCGCTGCTCGACCTGGGCTGCGGACTCGGTTTGCTCGCACACACCCTGCGCATGCATGGCGTGGCGCTGGCGTACCGCGGCGTCGACAGCGATGCGAAAAAGATCGCGCTGGCAACACTGTCGGCGCGCAACGCGGGCATGGACGGCATCCGTTTCGACGTCGTCGACCTGGCGATGACGATGCCGGCGCACCAGGGCAGCGTCGCATTGCTGGATGTCCTGCAATATCTTCCGGCCGACGCACAGCAGCGCACGTTGGACGCCGCGATCTCGATGCTGACGCCGGGCGCGCGGCTGGTGATCCGCACCGGGCTGCACGATGCGTCGACGCGTGCGCGTTTCACGCATTTCATGGATCGCGTGGGGCGCGGCATCGGCTGGATGAATACTTCACCGAAACGCTATCCCGATGCGAATGCATTGCGCGCGCGTTTCGCTCAGGCTGGGCTGCAAGTCGCCATCGATCCCTGGTACGGCAAGACGCCGTTCAACAATTGGCGGATCGTGGCGACGAGGTCGTTGTAGTTTTTTCCCCTTCTGCCTCCGGCAACACGCTCCGGTAGCCCAACGCATCCAGCCGCTGCAACAACAACGCGATCGTCTCCACGTTGCGGCCGTGCCCCGCGCCTTCATGCAACAACACGATCGCCCCGGGCCGCAAGCCGCGCTCGATGCGCGCGACCACCGACGCCGCGTCCGCCGCTACCGCGTCGAAGCCGCGCGCGCTCCACGCCACGCGCGCGAGGCCGTGCTGTTTCAACGGCGCGGACACGAACGGATTGGCCATGCCGACCACCGCGCGAAACCAGCGCGGCGACGTGCCCGTGATCTCCCGCAGGATCGTCTGGCAGCGGGTGATTTCATCGCGCATGCGGCGCGGCCCCAGCGCCCAGAACCATGCCGATGGATGCGCCGCGCTGTGATTGCCGAGCGTGTGCCCGCGACGCACGATCTCGCGGATGAGGTCCGGTTGTTTTTCCGCACGGCTGCCGATCACGAAAAATGTCGCCTTCGCGTCATGCGCGTCCAGCAGGTCGAGGATCGCAGGCGTGTCGCCGGAGGGGCCATCGTCGATGGTGAGCCAGACCTTTTTCTCATCGACGGGCAACCGCGTCAGCACCGGGCTGAACAACCGCGATTGCGGCCGCAACGTGCCCCACAGGATCAGCAGATGCGACAGCATCAACGCCGACAGGCCGATCCGCCATCCATGACGCCACCAGAGTGCGATCACCGCCAATTGGGACGCGGCGATCAGCCACAACCATACCTGCGGATGCCGCGGCGGACGGTGCGGGACAGGGACGGAGCGCATGCCTTGATGATGCCACGCACGCACGCGGCCCCGCGCGTGCAGGCGTAACATGCGCCTCCCCGCATCTGGAATCCACGTCATGTCCCTCGACACGGCCCTGCGCCTGCGCATCGAATCGCTGCTCGCGCGGCATCGCGTCCTGTTGTTCATGAAAGGCGAGCCGCAGGCGCCGCAATGCGGGTTTTCGGCCAAGGCGATCGGTGCGCTCGAAGCGCTTGGCGTCGATTACGGGCATGTCGATGTACTGGCGGATGCCGAGCTCCGCGAGGGCATCAAGGCCTACGGCGAATGGCCGACGATTCCGCAGTTGTATGTCGATGGCGACCTGGTCGGCGGCAGCGACATCATCGAGCAGATGGCCAACAGCGGCGAACTGCATGGCCTGCTCGGCGTGCCGATGCCCGACCGCACGCCGCCGCAGGTCACGGTGACGCCCGCCGCTGCACAGATGCTGCGCAAGGCCATCGACGAGGCCGGTGGCGAGGTCGTGGTCAAGCTCGACGTCGACCCACGCTTCCGCACGCGATTGCATCTTGCGCCGGATGACCCACGCGCGATCACCGCCGAGTCCGCAGGCATCCGCCTGCAATTCGATCTGGCCGGCGCACGCCGCGCCGACGGCCTGACCGTGGACTGGGCCGATGACGAACGCGGTCGCGGGCTGATCATCGACAATCCAAATGCACCGCCGCCGGTCAGGACGGTGTTGCCGGGCGAGGCGCAGGACCGGGCTGCAAGCGGCACGCTGCGCATCGTCGATGTGCGGCCGGGCAACGAACGCGCGCTGGCCTCGCTCAGCCTGCCGTTTCTCACCCTGGACGATGGGCTCGCGCCATTGCAGAAACTGTCGAAAGACACGCCGCTCGCGTTCCTCTGCCACCACGGCGGCCGCAGCGCCGAAGCCGCGGAGCATTTCCGCGAACTGGGCTATCGCGAGGTCTACAACATCGAAGGCGGCATCGCGGCGTGGGCGGACATCGATCCGAAAATTTCGCGCTATTGAGCCCTGGCTTCTGTCCCACGAGGGCTTCCTTCGGTCGTAGGAGTGCACCTGGGCGCGATGGGCCTTACCGGTAACGCCTCATCGCGCCCAGGTGCGCTCCTACACGATATCTAGCCCGCGAAGCCGCCGCCCGCATCCAGATACGCCTGCTCCCCCGGCGTCGTGTCGCGCCCCAACTCACGGTTGCGATGCGGAAAGCGGCCGAAGCGCGCGATCACGTCGTGATGCAGCCGCGCATATTTCATGTAGGTCTCGTCCAGCACACGCGTGAGTTCCAGCGAGCGCTGCTGGTCGACGATGTCTTCGGAGTGCTCGAACGGCATGTAGAAAAACACCCGCGCGCCGGATCGTGACGACATCGTGCGGCGATACTTCACTCATCGCGACTCCATACGAAGGTTCGTAGGGTAGGTTGGCTTCATCAACCCAGCATGGATGATGTCGAAATCGCTGAATTGATGAAGTCAACTCCAGCCTGTGATCTTCCGATTTTTTCTACTCATCAAACCGCAAATGCCGTACCGATTTCCCGTGTCGGCGGATCAACTTCAAGGCCTCGATCCCGATCTGGATGTGCCGCTCGACGAACTCCGCGCTGACCTTCGCATCGGATGCTTCGGTCTTGACGCCTTCCGGGATCATCGGCTGGTCCGATACCAGCAATAGCGCGCCCACCGGAATGCGGTTGGCGAACCCCGCGGCGAAGATGGTGGCGGTTTCCATATCGATGGCCATGCAGCGCGCCTTGCGCAGGTATTCCTTGAAGACCGCGTCGTGTTCCCAGACGCGGCGGTTGGTGGTGTAGACGGTACCGGTCCAGTAGTCGTGGCCGAGGTCGCGGATCATGGTCGAGACCGCGCGTTGCAATGCGAACGCGGGCAACGCGGGCACTTCCGGCGGCATGTAATCGTTGCTGGTGCCCTCGCCGCGGATCGCCGCGATCGGCAGCACCAGGTCGCCGAGCTGGTTCTTGCGCTTGAGCCCGCCGCACTTGCCGAGGAACAGCACCGCCTTGGGCATGATCGCGCCGAGCAGGTCCATCAGCGTCGCCGCGTTGGGGCTGCCCATGCCGAAGTTGATCATGGTGATGCCGTCGCTGGTTGCGCTGGGCATCGGCCGGTCGAGACCGACGATCTCCGCGCCGGTGAGCCTGCTGAAGTGCGCCAGATAACCCCCGAAATTGGTCACCAGGATGTGTTCGCCGAAGCCGTCCAGCGACACGCCGGTGTAGCGCGGCAGCCAGTTGCTGACGATCTGTTCTTTTTCTTTCATCGATCCTTCCTGAAACGTCTATGTCGGGATTGTCGCATCGCGCGGCCCGCTGCTTGCCTGTTCATCCCATGTAGAGCGTAGCTTGCTGCGCTGCTCTCGCCTGCGCCCCATGCGCGAGCGCCTTCCGCGAGCTACGGCCCATGAAAATCAACAGCAGCGGAGCAAGCTCCGCTCTACAGGACAAGCCTGGCACCGGCGTATCCTGTGAACCTGCACTGGAAAAGGAACGCAACATGGTGGACGTCAACTGGGTGGCGGTGATCGTTGCGGCGCTGTCGGCCTTCGCGCTCGGCGGCATCTGGTACGGGCCATTGTTCAAGCGCGCGTGGTGCCGCGAGAACGGCATGGATCCCGATTCGCCGCCACAGCGCCATCCCGCGCTGGTGTTCGGCATCGCGTTTGCATTGAGCTTTCTTGCCGCAGCGGTGTTCGCCATTTTCCTCGGCCCGAACCCCACGTTGACCCAGTCGCTGCCGTCGAGTTTCGCGGTCGGGCTGTGCTGGGTCGCGAGCAGCTTCGGCATCAATTACGCGTTCGCCGGGCGCAGCGTGAAGTTGTGGATGATCGACAGCGGCTATCACTTCTTGCAGTTCACCCTGTACGCGTTGATCCTCGGACTGTGGCATTGATCCGATGAGCGCATCGCCGACCTTGCGCTGGTACTTCGACTTCATCTCGCCGTTTGCGTACCTGCACTGGCAGAAGATCCGCCTGCTGGCAAGGGGCCCCGGCGGCGCACGCCCACAGGCAACGACAGAATCCGTCGCATCTCTTCCATGTCGGCAAGGGCGCGATGATGGTCGGATTCGCCGCAGAACCGCACGCGTTCGGCTGATGATGATGACATCGCGCTAATGTCAAACCGGTAGTCTGTGGCGCCATCCATGCGAGGTGTTTCATGGCGACCCGTTATTACCTGAGCCTGCCCAATCCCGAAAAAGCGCGTGGCGGCGACGTCGCGTATGCGTTCACCTCGCGCGGCGCGGACGGGTTTGCATCCGAGCTGCAGGATGCCTTGCGCAGCGACGCGTTGTTCCAGCGCTGGCGCGCGGCGCAAGCCGATCCAGACGGCGTCGATGCGTCGCTGGGCGCCACCGATTCCAGCGCCACCGTGACCGGACAGCAGGACGACCTGCACATCGACCTGATCGCGACCACGTCGATCCCCGGCAGCGTGTTCAAGCACCGCCTGCGGCTGCTTGCGGGCAGCGCGTGGGAGTTGCGCGACGTGTCCGCTGCCTGATTCCCCCACCCTGCCGTCCACTGCGCACTGCATGACCGCCATGCCGGACACGACGCCGGTGCTGCTGTCGTGGAGCGGCGGCAAGGATGCGGCGTGGGCGTTGCACGTCTTGCGGCAGCGCACTGAAGTCGAAGTCGTGGGCTTGGTGACGACGATCACCGAGGGCTACGAACGCATTGCCATGCAGGGCATCCGCGTGGACATCCTGCATGCGCAGGCGCGCGCCTGTGGGTTGCCGGTGGTGGAGGCGCGCATGCCGCAGCGCGCGAGCAACGAGGTGTACGAGACCGTGTTCGCCACCGCGCTGGCGACGGCGCGCGCGCGCTGGCCGGGCCTGTCCACGATCGCCTTCGGCGATTTGTTCCTGGAGGACATCAAGGCGTATCGCGATGCCTTGTGCGCGCGTCTGGGCTGGACACCGCTGTATCCGTTGTTTGGCGGCGATACCACGCGGCTGGCGCGCGAGATGATCGACGGCGGGCTGCGCGCGCATC
>JBBJNO010000057.1:7446-11131 GCA_037720875.1 Luteimonas sp.
GGCAACTCGATGCGGCTTTCAGCGGGCGCGGGTTCGACGCGACGTTGCTTGCGGAGTTGCCATCGGGCGTCGATCCCTGCGGCGAGAACGGCGAATTCCACACCTGCGTGCAGGCTGGGCCGATGTTCGACCATGCGCTGCGCATCGAGCGCGGCGAAACAGTGCTGCGCGACGCGCGCTTCGCCTATACCGATTTCATCCTGAGTCCTTTGTCCTCCAAGGGGCCTTGCTTCGGGACGTAGGAGCGGCTTCAGCCGCGAGCTTTTGGCTGCCTGCCTGGACAGTCATGGAAACCGGCGGGTCGAGACCCGCCCTACGTGGGTTCGGCGACATCGCGCCAGGCATTGCAGGCATTGCAGGCATTACGATTGAGCCGGTAGACGCTGCAATCGTCGGCGCCGAAACGCTTGTGCCCCACGAACGCGAACCCGAGCCGCTCGTAGAAACGATGGGGATCGTCATGCCGACTGGTCACGCTGCAAGGCGCGCGCATGATGCGTGAGGTGCTCGCCGATGAAGCTGGCGATGAAGTAATAACTGTGGTCGTAACCGGCTTGCATGCGCAGGTTGAGCGGATGCCCGGCCTCGGCACACGCGGCCTGCAACAAGTCCGGCCTGAGTTGGTCGGTCAGGAATTCATCGGCGCTGCCCTGATCGATCAGCAACGGCAGGCGTTCGGTTGCCGTCGCGATCAATGCGGACGCATCCCATTGCTTCCATGTCTCGCGGTCGCCGCCGAGATACGCCGCGAAGGCCTTCTCGCCCCACGGCACTTGCGATGGCGCAGCGATCGGCGCGAACGCGGACACGCTGCGATAGCGTCCCGGATTCTTCAGCGCGACGACCAGCGCGCCGTGACCGCCCATGGAATGGCCGCAGATCGCGCGCGCATCGCTGGCGGGGAAATTCGCCTCGACCAGTGCTGGCAGTTCATCGACGACATAGTCGTACATCCGGTAGTGCCGCGACCACGGCGCCTGCGTCGCGTTGACGTAGAAACCTGCGCCGAGGCCGATGTCGTAACCGTCGGCATCGGCGACGCCGGCGCCACGCGGACTGGTGTCTGGGGAAACGAGAATCACGCCATGTTTCGCCGCGTATTGTTGCGCGCCGGACTTGGTGATGAAGTTCTGCTCGGTGCAGGTCAGGCCGGAGAGCCAGTACAGCACCGGGCACGACGTTGTTTCAGCTTGCGGCGGCAGATACACGCCGAATTTCATCCCGCAAGCGAGCACAGTGGACGTGTGCGACCAGACTTCCTGTTTGCCGCCGAAGCAGGCGTGGCGTTCAAGGCGTTGCATGGGGTGCTCCTGTTTTTCCCTTCTCCCCACGGGAGAAGGTGCCCGAAGGGCGGATGAGGGCGCGGACTTTCAGTTGCGTGGACGTTCTTTGGCGAGTCGCTCTTCCGCCCTCATCCGGCGCTGCGCGCCACCTTCTCCCGAGGGGAGAAGGAGCATCAAAAACGGATCACGGTGCGGATCGACTTGCCTGCGTGCATCAGATCGAATGCCTCATTGATCCGCTCCAGCGGCAACTGGTGCGTGATGAATGGATCCAGGTCGATCTCGCCGCGCATCGCCTGCTCCACCATGCCGGGCAACTGCGTGCGGCCCTTGACGCCGCCGAACGCACTGCCCCGCCACACGCGTCCGGTCACCAGCTGGAACGGTCGCGTGCTGATCTCCTGTCCCGCGCCCGCCACGCCGATGACCACGCTCTCGCCCCAGCCCTTGTGGCAGCACTCCAGCGCGGAACGCATGACGTGCACGTTGCCGATGCATTCAAAGCTGAAATCCACGCCGCCATCGGTCATCTCGACGATGACATCCTGGATGGGCTGGTCGGAATCCTTCGGGTCGACGCAATCGGTCGCGCCCATGGATTTGGCGAGATCGAATTTTCCGGGATTGGTGTCGATGCCGATGATGCGTCCGGCCTGCGCCTGCACCGCGCCCTGGATCACCGCCAGGCCGATGCCGCCCAGCCCGAACACCGCCACGCTGTCGCCCGGCTTGACCTTCGCCGTGTTGTGCACGGCGCCTATTCCGGTGGTGACGCCGCAACCGAGCAGGCAGACTTTTTCCAACGGCGCCTGCGAATTGACCACCGCCAGCGAAATTTCCGGCACCACCGTGTACTCGCTGAAGGTGCTACAGCCCATGTAGTGATGGATCGGCTGGCCGTTGTACGAGAACCGCGTGCTGCCGTCGGGCATCAGCCCCTTGCCCTGCGTCGCGCGCACCGCCTGGCACAAGTTGGTCTTGCCGGATTTGCAGAACTTGCACTCGCGGCATTCGGCCGTGTACAGCGGGATGACATGGTCGCCGACCTTGATGCTGGTGACGCCTTCGCCAATCGCTTCGACGATGCCGCCGCCTTCATGGCCGAGCACGGATGGAAAAATCCCCTCTGGGTCGTCGCCGCTCAGGGTAAAAGCATCGGTGTGGCAGACGCCGCTCGCAACGATGCGCACCAGCACCTCGCCCTTGCGCGGCGGTTCGACGTCGATCTCGACGATCTGCAGTGGTTCACCTGCAGCAAAGGCGACGGCGGCGCGTGACTTCATCGAGATCTCCATGGGGTGCCTTCAGTCGCGATTATCCGTCGCACGGCACGGCTTTGGTTTGCTCGTCATTCCCGCGAAGGCGGGAACCGATGCTGATAAACACGCCGCAAGCAATCCTCAAGATCTGGCGATGTAAAGGCATGGGTTCCCGCCTTCGCGGGAATGACGAGCCTGGGCAAGCATCAAAAAGGATCCATGTTTGCGCTGGGATGACGGGACGGTTGATCGCTTGCGGCGGAATACTGGGAAGGCGTTCCATCTGCCAAAGATCATGGGAAGGTCGTTGCATCTCCCAAAGCTTTAAGGAGAGTCTGAATAAAAGACTGTGCTGTCCGCAAAGGACGCGAAGAACGCAAAAAAAGTGCGTAGTGACGCTGTTCATTGCGTCTTTGGCGTCCTTTGCGGACTTGATCAGAGCTTCCTTAATACGCGTACTCGCTGAACACCGGATCGACCGACCCATTCCATGCACCATGGAACAACTTCAACTTGCGCTCCGCAGGCGTTTCATTGGCTTCGGCGAAATCGATCAGCGGCGTCAGGAAGATGCTCTCGTCGGCGCCATTGTCGTTGTGCCGCGCGCGGCGCTGCAGGCCGGCCGCGGAGATCTTCAGCGCCTGCAGCGCGAGGTCGCGCAGCGTGCCGTTGCGGAACGGCACCTTCAACGCAAGTTTCGGCACGCCGTCGCGCAATACGTTACGTTCTTCAAGACTGAAATCCTTGACCAGGTCCCAGGCCGCATCCAGCGCCGCATCGTCGTACAACAGGCCGACCCAGAACGCGGGCAATGCGCACAGGCGATTCCACGGGCCGCCATCGGCGCCGCGCATCTCCAGGTATTGCTTCAACCGCACTTCCGGGAACGCGGTGGTCATGTGGTCCGACCAGTCGCGCAGGGTCGGCAATGCGCCGGGCAACACATCGAGCCTGCCCTCCATGAACTTGCGGAATGATTTTCCGGACGCGTCGATGTATTGCTTTTGACCGTCCGCCCCATTGCGATAGCTGAAATACATCGGCACATCCAGCAGGTAATCGACGTAACGCTCGAAGCCGAAACCGTCCTCGAACACGAAGTCGAGCATGCCGGTGCGGTCCTTGTCGGTATCGGTCCAGATA
>JBBJNO010000057.1:11141-11250 GCA_037720875.1 Luteimonas sp.
ATCGATACGACAGAAACCCGTTCGGCTTACCTTCGGTGAACGGCGAGTCGGCGAACAAGGCCGTCGCGATCGGCTGCAACGCCAGCGACACGCGGAATTTCTTCACCAT
>JBBJNO010000302.1:0-2958 GCA_037720875.1 Luteimonas sp.
CGGTCGAACCCTGTATCGACACATGCCCGCGCAACGCAACGATGCCGCCGCCGGGTCGGCCGATGTTGCCCAGCAAAAGTTGCAGCAACGCGGCGCAGCCAATGATCTGCGGACCATAGGTATGCTGGGTCCAGCCGACCGCATAGGCCCACGCCGTGGTCCGGTCGCGCCCGCTGTTGGCCAGAACGCTCTCGGCGACCTGCATGAAGCTGGCGACGGGGCAGCCGGTGACACTCGCCACCATCTCGGGTGTGTATCGGCTGAAGTGGCGTTTGACGATCTGAAAAATTGTGCGCGGATCGGTCAGCGTCGGATCCTTGCGCGCTGCCGGTTTGCGCAGGCCGCGGATCAATTGATCAAACGGTGTTGAGGGCGATCCCGGTTCGGGCTCGGGCTTTTTCGCAGCGCCGCCTTGGCCGTCGTCGCGGTCGTATTGCCACGACTGCTTTTCATACTCGCCGACAAACCCGTTAAAGGGCCACTCGGGCTTGCCGCCGGTGTAGTTCATCAGACCGGAAAACACACCCCCCAGATCTTCGGTATCTCGAAAGTCCTCGTTCAGAATCGTCGACGCATTGGTGTAGTGAAGCAGATACTGCTGAAAAAACGGGTCGATCTGCCAACGCTCACTCTCCAGCACATGGCGAATCAAGCCCCCGAGAAACGCGATATCGCTGCCGGCTCGGACAGGCGCGTAGATATCTGCCATCGCGCTCGTCCGTGTAAAGCGCGGGTCGGCATGAATGAGCTTGGCGCCCTTCAGTTTGGCCTTCATGAGCCAGCGGAACGCGACCGGATGGCACTCCGCCATATTGGACCCCTGAACGACAATGCAGTCGGACTGCTCCAGATTGCGTGGATAGGTAGTCGCCGCTCCGCGACCCAGGCGCGTCCCCAGACCGGGGACCGAAGAGCTATGTCATATTCGCGCCTGATTTTCGATAGCCACCACGCCCAACCCGCGCATCAGCTTTTGCTGGAGGTGGTTCCACTCGTTGTCGAGGATGGCGCCGCCCAACGAAAAGATCGCCGTGGTGTGGTTGACAACAGTGCCGTCTGCAAGTTGTTCAACGTAAGTTTCATCGCGTGTTTTTTTGACCAGGGCGGCGACACGGTCAAGCGCCCATTCCGCGTCAACCTCCTTCCACGCAGCGGCTCCTGGCGCCCGGTGCAGGACGCGGGTGGCGCGGTTGGGATTTTTGTGCAGCTGATAAATCGCAGCACCTTTGGGGCACAGCGTGCCTTCGCTGACAGGGCTGCGTGGGTCGCCTTCGATGTTGACAATCTCACCCTTGACGGTGTGGATCAACGTTGCACACCCGACCGAACAATAAGGGCAAATACTGGGCGTTGCGCTGGCACTGGCTATTCGCAGTTGCTGCGCTTTCGCCGCTGCCGGTGCCAAGCTGACACCGAGACCGACCAGAGAGCCGTATGCAGTGCCCGCGCCAGCAGACTTGAAGAATTCACGTCGTGAGAGCGGCATGGAAGTCCTTCGCATTCAACAACAAATACCCCAGCTGGTGTTTCAAACTAGCTCAGGCGCGCGCCCGCTCCGTGGACGCCGGGCGGCCGGCAACAGATCGCAAGGCTTGGCCCAGGAGCAGGATCGAGATGCCGAGCAGACCGACGTCTTTCAACAGGAATTCGCCGACGTCGGAGAGGACCGGAAAGCCCACTGGCGCACTGACGCCGGGCGTGCTGAACAGGAAGCTCAGGGTGATGAGGAAGGTGAGCACGGCCATCGCGGCGTCGACGACGCAGGCGCGCGGCGCGACCGGGCAGATCGCGAGCAGGACGGCGGTGGCGATTTCGAAGACGCCGAGCATGGTGCTGGCGCCTTGGATACCGAGCGTCGAATGCCACCAACCGACCAGCGGGCTGTTGGCGATGAAGGGAGCGATCCCCGTCGCTTCGTAGCTCGTGAACTTCATTGCACCGAACCACAGGAAAATCAGGGCCAGCCCGTAGCGCATGCCGGTCGTGCCGATGGCCATGATCCGGGCGCCGGCTTCGAACCGAACGGTGGTTGGCGGGTGCCCCGTCGTCAACGTGGCTGGGCTGACGGAGCGGGCGCGCCACAGCGATTCGCCGGCGATGAAGATCGCGATGCCGAGTAGGCCCACGTCCTTCAACAGGAACTGGCCCGGAATCGCAGAGAGCGCCGGGAAGCCGCCGGCCAGCGGTTCGGCCACACCCGGCGTCGAGAACATCAAGCTCACCGTCAGGAGCAAGGTGAATGCGGCCATCGCACCGCCGATCGCCGAGAGGATCGGCTTGGCAAAGCCGGCCCAAAGCAGCACGCCGGTGGCGAGCTCGAAGACGCCCAGGAAGTGCGACGCGCCAGCAAGTCCGAGCGAGGCCGGCAACCAGCTCAGCAGTGGACTGTTGACCATCAACGGTACCGCTCCGATGCCGGTGAACTTGATCGCCCCGAACCAGAGGAAGATCAAGCCGAGACCGGCACGCAGGACGATCACACCGAGGGCTTCCGATCGCTCCCCGCTGGCCGCGACACCGGCCTGGTAGGAGTGGGGTTTCAGGACTGCGGCGCTCATGAATCGCTCCGTGCCGGCATGCAAGCGGCCGCTGTTATGTCTTAGGCTGCACCGGCTTGGCCGGAAGCAGCACCTTGTCGATGACGTGGATCGTGCCGTTGTCAGCCGCGACGTCGGGCTGGACGATCTTGGCGGCATTGACCATCACCGCACCGTCCTTCTTTTCGAGCGTCACAGGCGCACCGTTGGTGGTCGTGGCAGCTGACTTGTCGTCTTTCAGATCGTTGATTGTCAGGCGCCCGAACAGCATGTGGTAGCCGAGCACCTTCTTCAGCATGTCCTTGTTCTCCGGCTTCATCAGCATGTCGAGCATTCCCGGCGGCAGCGCGTTGAAGGCGGCGTCGGTCGGCGCGAACACGGTGTAGGGACCGGGCTGGCTGAGCGTCTTGTCCATGCCCGC
>JBBJNO010000303.1:0-2940 GCA_037720875.1 Luteimonas sp.
GACACCTTCGACCAGGAAACCGGGCAGGCGCTGGACCGCATGCTTGCGGCGCTGGTGCCGGCGGTCACGGTGTTGCTGGCTGGCGTCGTCGGCATCGTCATCCTTGCCGTGCTCATCCCGATTTACGGGCTCACCAATTCGATAGGGTGAGCTGGCGCGCTCGCGAGGCACCGCCTCGCGCGCAAGCGAACGCCCGGCCACGGATGGCCGGGCAGGTGTTTACGAAGCCGCATCGCCGCGCCATGGATGGCGGGGGTGCAGTAAAAAAGAACCGCTTTCAATTACGAAGGACAATGCCATGCGCCGCAATCGTTCCATCACGCGCTCGCCGTTGCGCTCCGCGCAAGCCGGTTTCAGCCTGATCGAAATCATCATCGTCACCGTCCTGATCGGCGGAATCGTGGCGTTCGCGGCGACGCGGATCCTGGGGGGCGGTGACAAGGCGAAATTCAATCTGGCACGGGCACAGATCGAGACGCTCGCGCAAAAGATCCAGCAATACGAAATGGATACGGGCGGATTGCCAAACACGCTCGATGCGCTCGTTACGGCGCCTGGCGATGCTTCCGGCTGGCTGGGTCCGTATGCCAAAGCTTCCGAGCTCAAAGATCCTTGGAGCCATCCGATCGAATACCGCATGCCGGGCGACGGTGGTGCCTTCGACTTGGTGGTCCTGGGCAAGGATGGAGAGCCCGGTGGTGAAAGCGTCAATGCGGATATCAAATACGAATAACGGCTGGACGATTCGCAGGTCTTGGGAACGAAAATTCGATCGCGACAAGCTCCCAACCAGCCGCCGGGATGACGAACGTGGGTTCAGCCGGAAATGCAGTGAGCGGTGTTTCCGCAGCCATGACGGCACTCTATTGTTGTAGCAATTGGTGGCCGTATCGAACCTTGGTCACGCGCTGTCATTAGCGCACTGTCAAGCGCGCTCGCGGCTGAAGCCGCTCCTACAAAACGCAGGCACGGACAGGAGGCAATGAATTCGATGATCGATTGCTTCGCCCTCCGCGCTTCGCGACCCGCCGCCGTGCGCGGTTTCTCGTTGCTGGAAATGTTGCTGGTGATGGCGATCATTGCCGCGGCCAGCCTGCTGGCGGCGGCGGTGCTGACCGGCGGCATCGACAGCATGCGGCTGACGTCCAGCGCCAAGCAGATCGCGGCCAACTTGCGTTACACGCGGGCGCAGGCGATTGCCACCGGGCAGCCGCAGACATTCATGATCGATCCGCGCGCGCACTTGTGGCAGGCGCCGAACGGGCGCGATGGCGACATTCCGAAACAACTCGGCATCGTCTTCACCGGTGCGCGCGAGATCCAGGAACGCGCGGGCGAGGGCGCGATCCTGTTTTTTGCCGATGGTGCGTCCACCGGCGGCCGGGTGCAGCTCAAGGTCGAACGTGCCGCATGGAATATCGATGTGGCATGGCTGACTGGTGAAGTGACGGTCAAGCGCGGCGAGGTGGCGCGGTGAATACGGTGGCTCGTGTGAACCCAGAGCCGGGTCGCAGGCGCGCTGGCCGCACCAGCCGTGGCGACGGCTTTGGCCGCGTCGGGTCGGCGGCTGCCTCGATGCGCGGCTACACCTTGATCGAGGTCATCGTCGCGTTCGCCTTGCTCGCGTTTGCGCTGACCTTGCTGCTGGGCACGCTGACCGGTTCGACCCGGCAAGTGCGCTGGTCGGCGGACGCCGGACGCGCGGCGCTGCACGCGCAATCGCTGCTTGACCAAGCCGGCGTCGGCGAAGCACTGCAAGCCGGTCGCACCGAGGGCGACTTCGATGACGGCCGCTATCGCTGGACGCTGGACGTCGCGCCGTATGCCGACCCGTCGCAACCAGCGCCCGTCGCCGTCAATCCGGGTGCGCCGCAATTGATGGAACTCATCCTTGCCGTGCGCTGGGGCGATGGCGACGCACGCGAGCGCCTGGACCTGCGTTCGCTGCGCCTGGTCACGCCGGACGCCGCGCAACCGGTGGCGTTGCCGTGAAGGGTCGGCGTAGCGAAATGCGTGATTGCGTGGAAGGATGCCGAAGGCTATTCCCTTGCCCAAGCCGTGGCGACGGCCCGGGCAGTTTCGCAACGGCAACGTCCAGGCAGCGCGGCTTTACCTTGATCGAAGTCCTGCTGGCCACCGTGCTGCTGGCCGCCGGGCTGGCGCTGGCGATGACCACCCTGCGCGCGGCCACGGCCACCGCCACCCGCGGCGAAGTGCTGGCGCAGCACAGTGAGCGCATGCGCGCGGTGTCGACCTTCCTGCGCCGCCGCATCGGCTCGGCGTTGCCGGTCGGATTCGCGACCGATCCGGAGACCGGCCTGCAATCGCGCTTCATCGGCAGCGCCGACCGCATGCGCTTTGTCGCCGATCTGCCCGATTACCTCGGCCGTGGCGGCCCGCACCTGCACGACATCGCCTTGGTCGATGGCGGGGGTCGCGGCGCGCGCATCGGCGCCAGCAACGCACCGACGCTGGCCGTGTCGTTTGCCATCGTCCAGGCCGGCCGCACCATCGAGGAACGCGAACCGCGTCCGCCTGAACCGCTGGTCGAAGACATCGACAGCGTGCGCTTTCGCTATCGCGGTCTCAATGACGAGGGCCGTCTGGGCGAGTGGCTCGATCGCTGGGAAACCGCCGACCGCCTGCCGCTGCAGGTCGCCATCGCGATTGACAGCAATGAAGGGGGGGCGTGGCCGGAGTTGGTCATCGCCTTGCCGCAGGCCGGCAGTGATGCCGGCACGGGTGGCGGGGAACAGGCGCGATGAGGCCGTCCGCAACGCGGGTTGCCAGATCGAAGCCAGCCCGATCGAGGCCAGCCGCATCCAGGCCAGCCGCATCCAGCCCAACCACTTTGAGGCCAGCCGCATCCAGGCCAGCCGCATCTAGGCCAACCACTTCGAGGCCAACCACTTCGAGGCCAACCGCGCGCGGTGCCGCCTT
>JBBJNO010000304.1:0-2927 GCA_037720875.1 Luteimonas sp.
GGGCTCTACCGTTAAAGCCCTCGCGCCCAGGTGCGCTCTTACAGACTCGACACTGCTCGCATCGCGGCGATGGGAAAACGCAGCCAGATCGCGGTGAGCACCAGCATCCGCGTCAGCAGTCCGCGCCGCGACGCCTCGAACTTGCGGAAATAGCGCGCCAGGCCACGATGCTTGTGCCATTCCACGAACACCGGCCGCTCGCGGCTGGACACGCCGCGCACGTGTACGACACGGACATCGTTGGCCACGGCAACGACGGCCCCGGCAGCGCGTGTGCGGCGGCACAGGTCGAGGTCCTCGGCGTGCAGGCGATAGTGCTGATCGAAGCCGCCGATGCGCTCGAACAACGCACGCGACAGCAGCATCAAGGCGCCGGACACGGCATCGACCCGTTGCAGCGCAGCGGATGGGTCGATGGGGAGTTCCAGTTTCGACGCGGCCCTCGAGCGCAGCATGGCCGCGAAATCCGGGTCGCGGCGACGCGATGCCACATCACGTTCCCCGTTTTCGTCGGCCAGGTCGGCGCCGACCAGCGCCTCGCCGTCGAGCTGTTCGGCGTGCACGCGCATGCGATGCAAGGAATCATGTTCCAGCAGGCAATCGGGATTGACGAACGCCAGCCACGCCGTGTCGCAGGTGCTGGCGCCCTGGTTGCAGGCCACGGCGAACCCCGGATTGTCGGGATTGGCGATGAAGCGCACGCGCGGGTCGCTGGCGGCGTGGCGCTGGATGATCTCGAGGCTGCCATCGCTGGAATTGTTGTCGATGATGCGGATCGCGGCGACCGCTTGCGACGCGCGCAAACGTGCCAGGCAGTCATCGATGGTGGCCGCGCTCTGGTGGGTGACGACGACTGCGCTGATGCCCGCTGCGCTGATGCCCGCTGCACCGATGCCCGCTGCACCGATGCCCGCTGCGCTGATGTCCGCTTCGCTCATGCGCGCACCCTACTCCCCGTCGTTCGCGTGCGACCGCGTTTGCAAGGGCGTCGACGCAGCAGGAAACAAGTCGCGCTGCGGTTGTGGCGGTTCGGCCTGCGCACACAGCCCACTCAATCGCTCACGCGCGTCGCGCAACGGATCACGCATCAGGAAACTGGCCAGTCGCGCATGCCAGTCCGGCCAGCGCACCGCGAGGGCATCCATGTCGCCGTCGAAGGCACCGCCTTCGACACTGCGCGCGACGAACGCGGTTTCGCACAAGGCGTTACGCCATCCCAGGCCCGACAAGCGCAGCGACAGGTCGATCAATGCCGCGTACCACGATCCGTAACTGGCTGTGTCCAGCCCGCCGGCGCGCTTGCGCGCGCTGCCGCGCAGGGCGACGGTGTGACTGATCGCGGCGGGCAACTCCGGGTGCATCGGCGGCATCGTGGCGGCGGCATGCGCGAGGCGTTCCGGATCGTCGGGAAGCAATGAAATCTCGCCGATGCGCGGCCATGCCGCCGCCTCGCCGGCGTTGCACCATGGCGTGGCGGTGGCGATGGAGGCATCGCGCGCGAAACACGCGGCGAGTTGCGCAAGCCAGCCCGGTGTCACCTGCACGTCTGGCGCAATGACCACCACATCGGCGTCGCCGCAGGCCTTGAGGATTTCATCCATGTGTGCGACTTCGCCGAGCATGCGGTTGCGGCGTGTGTAGTCGGCGCGCAATGGCGTGCGGTCGAGCCAGCGTTCGATGATCGCCAGGCCACGCGGCCCGGCCTGCGCGTCGTCGGCCAGCCAGATGCGTGATCCCGCGGGCGTGCCCGCATCCAGCGCGGCGAGGCACGCGTCGAGCGCTTCGTCGTCGACGCCGACCGGCAGCACCATGATCGGCAGTTCATCCATGTTCGCGCGCTGACCGGCAGGCTCAGGGCTTGCGCGGCGCCCGGTTGATCGGTTCCATCGCGCGGAAACGGCGGCTGTACTCGTCGGTGAGATCGCGCGCTTCCTTGGGGTTGCGGATGATGGTGGGCGTGATCAGCACGATAACTTCGCTGCGCGACTGACTGGTGGTTTGCGTGCCGAACAGGCCGCCGACCAGCGGAAGCCTGCTCAGCACCGGAATGCCCGAGGAACCACGATTGACGCCGTCCTGGATCAGGCCGGCCAGCATCACCGTCTCGCCGCTCTGGATGGCCGCTTCGGTTTTCAGCCGGCGGGTGTTGATCCTGACGTTGCCGTTTGGGTCGGGATTGCCACCCGGTGAACTCACTTCCTGCACGATATCCAGGAACACGATGCCGTCCCTGGTCACCCGCGGACGCACCTTGAGGATGGTGCCGGTGTCGAGGTATTGCACCTGGCTTACCGTACCGCCGTTACCACCACCGTTGGGATTGAACGACACCGATGAAATCGGGATGCGACTGCCGACGTTGAGCGTGGCTTCGGCGTTGTTGCGGACCACAACAGAGGGGGTTTGCAACAGTTGTACGTCGGTGATCTGGTCCAGCGCGTTGATCACCGCAAGCGCGTTGCGGCCGAGGAAACTCCACGTCACGCCGCCGCTGACGGCGCCGGTGGCGGCATCAATGGCCGCGCCGCCGAGACTGCCCGCCAGGTCGCCGACGATGTTGCGTCCCTGCGCGCGCGCGCGCAAGGCATCCGGCGTGATTGCGTTCTCGAAGAACCAGTTCACGCCATAGCGCAAGTCGCCGGTCAGCGTCACTTCCGCGACCTGCGCCTCGATCTGCACCTGCATCGGCATCACGTCGAGCCGTTCGATCACTTCGCGGATCGACTTCCACGCGCTGCCGCTGGAGCGCACCAGCAAGGTGTTGGTTTCCTCCACGGCCGACACGCCGACGCGGTCGCCTTCGACTTCCAGGGTCACGCTGGCATTGCCGGACTCACTGGGATCGAGGCTGAGCTGGCCGCCGCCGAGACCGCCGCTGCCCGTGTTGCCGATGGGCGCCGAACTGCCTGATTTGTCGCCAATACCGC
>JBBJNO010000001.1:0-7901 GCA_037720875.1 Luteimonas sp.
GCATTCAGCGCCATGACCAGCGCGGTCAGCCCGAGCAGCAGGGCCAGGGCATGGTGGACATGGCGGTTGTCGATGCGATTATTCATTGGATCCTTGCAGGTAAACGAACTTGCCTGTTTGTGAGCTGACGCACGCCTGCAACACGCGCAGGCGCTGCTGGCATCCGCAATTCGAGCATCCGCCATGGGTGCGGGCTACCACAACGATCGTTGCCGGCGCGCCCGACGCATCGCAGCTTGACCCGCGCCGACAGCAAGACTGTCAGCGGTACACATGCGGCTCCCAGGCGCCCCATTTCGCCTCGTAAATGGCTTTGTTGCGCTCGAACAAGAGCTTGCGATCCTCCTGCTTGAGCTGGTCAAAGCTCGCAGACAGATGATGGTGCACAAACACGTCCTCCGCGCAGACCACGCGCATGTCGGCTTGCTTGATCCGTCGACAATAATCGTCGTCCTCGAAGAACCCCATCCCGAAGGCTTCGTCGAGCGGACCGATCTTTTCGTAGGTGGTGCGCGTCATCGCCACGCAGAAAAATGCCAGCGTGGGGATCTCGAAGGAGCGGCCGCGATGCAGCGTCGTATACACCCGGGACTGCTCGGCCATCTCTTCCATGTCGCTGTAGTCGATCTGGATGCGTGCCTCGTTGCCGATGTTGTTGGTGACCGGACCGATGAGGCCGATGCTTTCGTCAGTGCGCAAATGCGTCAACAGTCCGCGAACCCAGCCGCGGGTCACGTACGTATCGTTGTTGAGCAGGATGAGGTATTCGCCGGTTGCCGCCGCCAGCCCCTGGTTGTTGGCGGCGGCGAATCCGCGATTGTCGGCATTGAGGATGATTTGTCGCGACTCGCCCCCATCACGCCACGACTGCAGGAATTCCGGGGTTCCATCCTGGGAGCCGTTGTCGACCACGATCACTTCAAGATTGGCCCAATTGCTATACCAGTGCAGGCTATCGAGACAGTTGCGGGTGAACTGAAGATTGCCGTAGGTCACCACAATCACGCTGACCCGCGGCAGGCGCGCCAGGATCGTGGCTGCGGCCGCTTCCAGCTCGTCTACCCGGTGCTCCCAGGTTTGCTGGGCGGCGAACGCCTGCCGTCGCTGCGGCAGCGAGGCGTCGTCGCGGCCATCGAGCGTTTCGGCCAGCGCGTCCAAAAAGCCGGCATGGGTCGAGG
This sequence comes from Luteimonas sp., assembly GCA_037720875.1. Classification (GTDB taxonomy): domain Bacteria; phylum Pseudomonadota; class Gammaproteobacteria; order Xanthomonadales; family Xanthomonadaceae; genus JALYOU01. The sequence goes on from JBBJNO010000001.1 coordinate 1,179, forward strand.
CCGTACGGATCAGGTCGCCAAACTGCGCCATCTCGGGCAGGTCGACCGCCACCACCGGCTTGCCGGCGCTCAGGTACTCGTAGATCTTGACCGGGTTGGTCGCCAGCGTCAGCGGCAGTACCTGGAACGGCAGCAGGCAGACATCGAAGCCATACAGCCAGAATGGCAACTCGGTGTACTTCACCTCATTGTTCCAGTGGACGTTGGGTAGATCCGAAAGCGCCTTCGCGGCTCCCGCGCCGTCCCTGCCGATCAGCAGCACGAGGCAGTCGGGAAAACGCTGCGCGACGGCACGCACCAGCGCAATATCGAACCACGCATCGATGGCCCCGTAGTAGCCGATCACTTTGCGTCCGGCCGGATCGGCAAACACGTTCTCGGGCCTGCGCGAGAAAAATTCGAACTCGCCGGCATTGCGGATCAGCGCGATATGCTCGTTGGCGGTGCCGAGTTGGTCCTTCAGCCACTGTGAGGTGGCCACGACGAGATCAGCGCTCCTGAGCAAATTGTGTTCCTCGACCAGGATGCTTTTGGAGTTGTCGGAAAACCCGGCCTGGTGGTCAAGGCAGTCGTAGACGATGCGCGTATCGGGAGCGCAACGCGCCAAATTTCGCCAGTAAGGGTGCTGCAGGATCGACAGGGTCTGGCTGGCGCCATGCCATGACGCCAATTGCATCAGGCCGGCGTCAAGCTGGGCGATCTGTGCCGGTGCAGGCGCATCGTGATAGATCGGCGGCCTGCCGGCCAGATACAGATGGACCTGGTACAGGCGGCCGTGCTGGTCGAGCGGCTCCAGCGTGAACCCCGGGTAGGGACGATCGATGAATTCATTGGAGACGTAAAAAACCCTGTACCCACGATCGGCGAGTACCCGCGCCAGGTGCTGCGGACGCTGGAACCGGAAATGCCAGTCGATTACCCCCCACAGGTAGACATCGGGCGTGTATGCCTGCGCCTCGGGCAGGGTCAGGCGGAGCAGTCCCAGCTCCACCTCGACCAGTGCCTGGTCAGACGGCAACGCCAGTGGTGGTGGCGGTGATGGCGCCCCGACGATTGCGATGGAGTCGGGCTCGCGTTGGCGGGCAAGGCCTGCATGCCCGCCAATGAATTGATGCAACCGTTTCCATTCCTGGCGCAGCAGCGCCGGGCATCGCATCAGTCCCATCATGAAGCGGATCGGCTTGCTCAATCGCCAGGACCGGCTGGCCCTGAGTTGCCTCAACACGCCAGCGTCGTGCTGGACTTCCGCGCGAACAGCGTGCAGGGACCGGGCCAGCTCCACAACTTGACGACGCGTCGCCACCATCTCGTCCTGCTGGCCATGGATCTGGCGCAATTCACAAGCTGATTCTGCAAGTTGCGGTTGCAGCTCTTCGCCGTCGGAGAGCTGAGTAGGTTGTCGATGCATACGTCCGGTGGGTCCTGGGGATTGAAATCGGCTTCAACGCGGTGCGCTTGTGAGAGCACAGGCCATTAGCGACATGTGCTGTGTTGGACGGTACTGCTGACTCGGGTCTGCCGCGCTGGGGATTTAGGAAAACGCCATCGCGTTAATGAAATCTGCTAGTGTGACGTTTTGGTACGGGAGTCGTATTATTTAGGCTTCAGTTACTTGCGCGTTTGCTAAACGAGCGGCCCGGCCCCTCTGGAAGAAATTAAATTATGAAAACAAATGATATAGAAATCGAAGCAATGAAAGACAAAGCACTGGCCTTTGATACAGCATTAAGTGCCACAAAAGCTTCGCTATCTTCCACTGATTTTCCTTGGTACCCCTACGGCACACTGAACAACTTGATTCATCTAGATGCGCTGCTTACAGGAACTAACCGACAGTTACTAAAATTAATTGGCGATAGAGCCACTCTCGACATAGGTTGCGCAGATGGGGATTTGGCGCTTTTCCTGGAAACGCTCGGTTGTGAAGTGCAAGTCGTTGATTACGCACCGACAAATTACAATAGTTTGCGTGGCTTCAAGTTGTTGAAGGAATTTTTTTCCTCTTCGGTGGAATTAAACGAACTGGATTTAGACGCACAATTTGCTCTGCCCGAGAAATCTTACGGACTAGTATTTCTTCTAGGCATCCTGTATCACTTAAAGAATCCGTTTTTTGTGCTGGAAAGCCTGGCTAAGGTTACTGAGTATTGTCTAATAAGTACGCGAATTGCGAAGTTCGATTCAGAAATTTCCCAACTAAAAGAACGGGTGGATTTTTCGCACATTCCGGCAGCTTATTTGTTAGACGACCTTGAGGCAAATGGAGATTCAAGTAACTATTGGATTTTTACAGACGCAGGGCTACGCCGCATTTTAAAAAGGACAGGATGGGAGATTTTAGATTATAAGTTAATTGGTAATACGCTCAATTCGGATCCAGCGAGCGTTGGCGGTGATGAGAGAGCATTTTGTCTCGTTAGAAGTTCAAGATTCAGGGTGTGATTGACACTGGTGAATTCTTCCCTGTGACGTCTTCAGTCCCTGCCAGTGCCCGCCACAACGCGCGCTCCATGCGGGCCTCGGAATAATGTTCGCGCAGGTAGCCGTGGGCTGCGATGGCCATAGCACTGGAGCGGGCGCGATCAGTGACAATATCCACCACGATCCGGGCCAGCGCCTGCGCGTCGTCGGCGACGCCGATGCACTCCTCGACGCCGGGCAGGCCCTGGGCGCCGATGGAGGTCGTCACCATGGGCACGCCTCGTGCCATGGCCTCGACCACCTTCAGCTTGACGCCTCCGCCGAACCGCAGCGGAGCGATCGCCACCGTGGCGTTGCGATAGTGGCCTTCCAGCTCCTCGGCAGAGACATTCGGACAAATCTTCACTCCGGGCCCTGCCAGGGCCAACACGCGCGCAGTGGGATGGGAACCCACCAGATACAAGGTCGCGTCGGGTAACTCGTGGCGAATCCGGGGAAGGATCTCGCTGGTCAGCCATTCGGCCGCGTCCTCATTGGGCGGGTGACCGAATCCGGCGACAAAGAGCAGCTTGATGGTGTCGGGTTCTTCCAAAGGCAGCGTGAGTTCGCGTTCCTCGAAGCAATACAGCGGAACGGCGTGCACCTTGTCCATGCCGACATGATCGGCCACCACATCGGCTTCGTCCTGGGATGGGTAGATGATGCTGTCGACCTGCCGCCAGATGGACTGCTCCAGTTGCTGCATTTCCATCGCCTCGGCACGCGCCTGTTCGTCGCCGGTGACGTCCGCTTGCGCCAGCATGCGCAGATGGTGGATATCGTGGCCGAACAGGGCCACGCGCGCGCGGCTGTATTCGCGCAGCTTCGTGATGTACGGGCCGGCGAAATTGGGACGGCTCAGCACCGCAAAGTCAAGCTGCTGGCCCACCTCCCGCAGATAGTCCTCGAAGCTGCCGTCCCAGCGGTCGCCCGTCACCACTTCGATGCCGGCGTCCTCGAGCACGTGCCGGAACCTGGCGTTGTACAGGTGATCGTTTGGCCAGAATTTCACCCGCATGCCCATCCGGGTCAGACGGATCATGGTCTGCAGCACCGCGCGGGAACCTGCATCACGATCGGGCTGCGGCAGCATGTGGTCCATCACCAGCACGATGGGCTTGTGGCGCGCATGCTCGCGGGCGCGGAACAGGCACTCGCCGTTCGGGTAATGCTCGCGGTCCAGCACATGGCGCCAGCGTTCGCGGAATATCTTCTGGTTCCTGAGCTGGAACGCCTTGGTACCGGAGTTGACGCTGGTGCCGTGCGATACCCCTTCGTAGTGTTTCACTTCCGATAACGGGCAGTAGTACACCTTGAGCCCGCGCTGGCGGATGCGGAAGGCAAGATCGGCGTCTTCGTAATAGGCGGGTGCATACCTGGCGTCGAAGCGTCCCACTTCGTTGAACAGCTCGGTACGCAGCAGCAATGCCGCTCCCGAACAGTAATCGACCTCACGGACGTAGTTGAATTCGGGGGCCGCAGGATCGGCGTCGCGCCCGAAATTCCAGCCCGACCCGTCCGCCCAGATGATGCCGCCCGCCTCCTGCAGACGGCCATCGGGAAAGAGCAGCTTGGCGCCGACCATGCCGCAATCGGGGAAACGTTCGTAGATCTCCAGCAAGGCGTCCAGCCAGCCCGCCGTGACCTCGGTGTCGTTGTTGAGGAAGCAGACGAACTCGCCACGCGCCAGCTTGGTGGCAGCGTTGCAGGAGTGCAGAAATCCCAGGTTTCGTTGGTTCTCGTGATACCGCAGCCCGGGCACCTGGGCCAGTATTCCGATGTCTGGATCACCCGACTGGTCCTCGACCAGGATCACCTCATGCGGCACGCCCGGCAGATGGGTTTGTATCGAACGCAGGCACCCCGCGGTCACTTCGAGGTTGCCATAGGCAGGAATGATGATGGAGACACGCGGGTCGGGGAACGAGGGAAAACCCAGGCCGGCGATACACGCCAACAACGCGTCCGTCTCACGGGCTTCTGCGGCCAGATCCGCTTCCTGGCTCCAAGGCAGCGTGGGCAGGGAAGGCTCGGTCCAGCGGCGTCCGCGGAGTCGCTCGATCAATCTACGCAACGGACGCGTCACTATCCACGAGCGTGTTTGCAGCAGCTGGCCCAACATCCGCACGGTGTCGTTGGCAAGTTTGCGGGCCTCGCCCAACTCCGCCCTGGAACGATCCTTCTCCTGGGCATGTGCCTGCAGCACCAGTTCGAGTGCAGGCAGGCGATTGCCGGAACGTGCGCCGGGCACCGGCACCCGTCGAGGCGCTCCCGCGCCGCTATCCGATGGGGGCCGTGCCGCGATATCCGCCTGCAGCATCGCGCGTTGTCGTTGTAACGAAATCTCGTCAACCTCCCGCTCCAGATCGACCAACCGGCCCGCATATTCCTCAGCCAACCTCCGCGCAGCGTCCAACTCGGCACGCATGCGGAAAGACTGGGCGCTGAGATCCTGCGCACGATCAAGGTTGTGTCGTGCAGTGGCGCGATCGGATTGCCGCGCGTGTTTTTCAAAATTCAATGCCCTCTGCAATTCATCCCGTTGACGCTGCACTTCAAGGGGACGGCTGTGTGCGCTGGGCGATTCCTTCCTCGAGGCAATGGGTCCAACGGTGAACGGCGCTGTCCCGACGGGGACCCCGCGTTCGATGACATCGGGCTGGCCGCCGGCTGCATGACCCGGAGCGGCCGGGGGCGCAGGCATCCGCGGGCGCGTGGAGGAGCCTTCATCGGCAGGATGTGTCATCGGAAAATCCCTGTGCAAATCTGCTGTTGTCGCGCTTTTGTGTCTTGGCCCGGCGCCTGGCGTGCTTTTTTGTGTTGCCTCGCAAGTCTTTGGTGCGCGCCGACACCTTCGCCCGTTTCCGATGAGCTGAAATTCCTGCGTCGACCCGGGCGTAGGTGCAGCAGCACGCAGGCCATCAAAGTCCCCACCCAGCCGTCGAACTAACCGCAACCGCGCGAGGGGGCCCGACCGCGCCAATAATAGCCGAAGGTCAGCCCGCAACCCGATCACCGGGTGTCATTGTGCAACCGCGAAGCCATGACCAACCCTCTTGTGCAGGCCTGAACAACTCCGCCGGTATCGTCGACAATGTCCATTGTGCATGCACTGTTCCCGGGCGATGGCGCCACTGACACTTTCTGCAAATACATGACGATGCCGGCGGCGATGCTGCGCCTCGGCGCTGACCGATTCAGCTACAGCCATCGGACGTTGGAGAAATCCTTACGGGTTGCTGCGAATGCCGGAATGGCTGGATCTCCGATACTGCTGCATCGATGCGTGGTTGAGCCACACTTGGACCCAGGTCCGCGGACACCCAATGCCCTCCAACGCGGTGAAGACTGAAACCATGGATGCGCCCACTCATCATGCACGCGACGAAGTTGTCCCCGAGGCAGCCCTCGCAGTGGATCTCGATGGAACCCTGCTCAAGACCGACCTGCTGTACGAATCGGCGCTGACGCTGCTTGGCCATCGGCCCTGGATGATGTTTGCATTCCCTTTCTGGCTGGCACGCGGCAAGGCTTACCTCAAGCAGCAGATTGCCAGCCGGGTGGAGCTGGATATTGCCGGCCTGCCATTGGACCAGCGCGTGGTGCAGCTCATCGCCGATGCCCGCGGCAAGCGGCCCGTGGTGCTGTGCACGGCCAGCGATGAGCGGCTGGCCGCGGCGGTCGCCGCGCACTTGGGCGGCATCGACGCCATCCTCGCCAGCGATGGCAAGTGCAACCTGTCCGGAGATGCCAAGGCTGCAGCGTTGATCGAACGCTACGGCGAACGCGGTTTCGACTACATCGGCAACGAGCGCGTGGACCTGGCCGTCTGGCGGCATGCACGGCACGCCATCGTGGTCAATGCGCCCGCTGCGCTGTCCACGGCGGCGGCGCAGGTGTGTCCGGTCGAGGGCCACCTGCCGTCGGAAGGCAATCGCTGGAAGCACTGGATCAAGGCGCTGCGCCTGCACCAGTGGCTGAAGAATCTGCTGGTGTTCGTGCCGATGCTGGCCGCCCACCGGTTCACGGACCCGGCCCTGCTGGTCAAATGCGGCCTGGGTTTTCTGGCCTTTGGGGTGTGCGCCTCCAGCGTGTACCTGCTCAATGACCTGCTCGACCTGGCCGCGGACCGGCACCACCCCCGCAAGCGCCGCCGGCCCTTCGCCGCGGGCCGGCTGCCGTTGCTGCACGGCATGATCGTCTCGCCGCTGCTGACCCTGGCCGCGTTCGCCTTGGCCGCGGTGCTCTCGCCACTGTTTGCGC
>JBBJNO010000001.1:7911-46912 GCA_037720875.1 Luteimonas sp.
CGTTGCGTTTGAAGAAACGGGTGATAGTGGACGTCATCGTGCTGGCCGGCCTGTACACGATCCGCATCATTGCCGGTTCGGTACTGGTGGCGGCCGCGTTCTCGTTCTGGCTGCTGGCGTTTGCGATGTTCCTGTTCCTGAGCCTGGCAATGCTCAAGCGCTATACCGAATTGCTGTCCCTCCTCGACCAGGGCAAGGACAAGACCAGCGGCCGCGGTTACGACGTCGAGGACCGGCACCTGGTGCAATCGATGGGCACGGCAAGCGGCTACCAGGCGGTGCTGGTGCTGGCCCTGTACATCAACAGCACGGCCAGCGAACTGCTGTACCGCCGCCCGCAGGTGCTCTGGCTGCTGTGTCCACTGCTGCTGTACTGGATCAGCCGGGTGTGGATGATTGCCCACCGCGGCCTGATGCGGGACGACCCGGTGGTGTTCGCGGTCACCGACCGCGCCAGCCAGGTCATCGTGCTGATCTGCGCACTCGTCGTGGCAGGCGCGATCTGATGGCGGCAGGTCAGTCGTGGGGACGTTATCCCCAAGCAGAACAACGGCTGCTCACGCCTGCCCGTGCCGATCAGCCGATCGATGCCGGGGGCGACCGCTGGCTGCCCTATGGCAACGGACGCAGCTATGGCGACAGCTGCCTCAACGACGGCGGCACGCTGGTGCACACGCGGCGCCTGGATCATTACCTGGCCTTCGATCCGGCCACCGGCCTGCTGCGCTGCGAATCGGGTGTGCAGCTGGCCGACATTCTCGCGCTGGTCGTGCCGCAGGGCTGGTTCCTGCCGGTGTCGCCCGGCACCAAATACGTCACCGTGGGCGGCGCCATCGCCAACGACGTGCATGGCAAGAACCACCACCAGGCCGGTACCTTCGGCGAACACGTGCACTCCTTGGAATTGCTGCGCAGCGATGGCGGACTCGGTTCCTGTAGCCGCCAGCACAATGCGGAACTGTTCACCGCGACCATCGGCGGCCTCGGCCTGACCGGCCTGATCACTTCGGCGGAGATCGCACTGCGGCAGATTCCCGGCCCGTGGCTCGCCACCGAGAGTTGCAAGTTCGGCAACCTCGAAGAATTCTTTGCGTTGTCGGCCCAATCCGACCAGGCCAATGAATACACGGTGGCCTGGATCGATTGCACCGCGCGCGGCGCGGCGCTGGGCCGTGGCCTGTTCGCGCGCGGCAATCACGCCGCACCAGTAGTGACGCCGCGCGCACCCGCGCGCACCCGACTTGGCATGCCGTTCACGCCGCCGCTGTCCTTGGTCAACTCGTTGAGCCTGCGCGCGTTCAACACGCTTTACTGGCACCGGCAATGGCGTCAGCGTCGGGCGTCGGTCAGCCACTACGAACCGTTCTTCTATCCACTGGACGCGCTGGCCAACTGGAACCGCATGTACGGCCCGAAGGGCTTCCTGCAGTACCAATGCGTGGTGCCGCCCATTGGCGCGGCCGAGACGACTGCCGAACTTTTGCGACGCATCCAGGCCAGTGGCGCGGGGTCGTTCCTGGCCGTGCTCAAGCAGTTTGGCGATCGCCCGCCCGCAGGTCTGCTGTCGTTTCCGCGGGCAGGCACGACGCTGGCGCTGGATTTCCCGATCGACCGGGCCGGCAGCGTCTTCAAGCTGCTCGACGGCCTGGACGACGTGGTGGCCGACGCCGGCGGCGCGGTCTACCCGGCCAAGGATGCGCGCATGTCGGGTCGGCGTTTCCGGCAATATTTCCCGGCCTGGGAGCAATTCCAGGCCTTCATCGACCCGCAGGTCTCGTCGAGTTTCTGGCGACGCGTCATGGAATCCTGAGCAAATGCAGAACGTGCTGATCATCGGAGCCACCTCGGCCATCGCCGAAGCCTGCGCGCGCAGGTATGCCGCCGCCGGCGCCGCCTTGTACCTGACCGGTCGCGACGCCGCCCGGCTGCAGCTCATCGCCGCCGACCTGAGGGTGCGCGGCGCGCGCGCCGTGCATACCGATCTACTCGATGTCGTCGACGACGCCCGACAGGAACAGGTAGTCGCAGCGGCCTGGCAGGCGCTCGAACGGGTGGACGTGGTGCTGGTCGCTCACGGCACCCTGCCCGACCAGGCCCGGTGCGAAACGTCCCCGGAATACGCGGTGGCCGAATTCAACCTCAACGCCACCGCCACCATCGCCCTGCTGACCCGGCTGGCACCGCGCATGGCGGCGCAGCGGCAGGGCAGCATTGCGGTGATCTCCTCGGTGGCGGGCGATCGCGGGCGCGCCAGCAATTACCTGTACGGCAGCGCCAAGGCCGCGGTCAGCGCGTTCCTGAGCGGACTGCGACAGCGGCTGTCGCGCGAAGGCGTCAACGTGCTGACCATCAAGCCAGGCTTCGTGGACACGCCGATGACCAGCCAGTTCCAGAAAGGGCCGCTGTGGGCCAGTCCGGACCAGGTGGCGGCCGGCATCCTGCGCGCCGTGGACAGGCGCCGGAGCGTGGCTTACCTGCCGTGGTTCTGGGCGGGAATCATGCTGGTGATCAAGCACATCCCCGAATTCGTGTTCCGCAGGATCAGGCTGTGAGCGAGCCCGAACTGCAGGACGCGAAGGTCGTCCTCACCGGTGCCGCCGGCCTGGTCGGGCAGAACCTGCTGGTCGAACTTGAGGAGCTGGGTTACAGCCGACTGGTTGCCATCGATAAGCATGCGTACAACCTTGCGATCCTGCGGGAACTGCACCCGCAGGTCCAGGTTGTCGAGGCGGATCTTGCCGAGCCAGGCGCCTGGCGGGATGTATTCGCCGGTGCACACATAGTCGTGCAACTGCATGCCCAGATCACCGGCAAGCACCATGCCCAGTTCGAACGCAACAACCTGGTTGCCACCCGGCATGTCCTGGATGCCTGCCGGCAGCATGGGGTGCCGTATCTGGTGCACATCAGCTCGTCGGTGGTCAATTCGGTCGCCGATGACAGCTATACGCAGACCAAGAAGTCGCAGGAAGCGCTGGTCATCGCCAGCAGCGTGCGTCATTGCGTGCTGCGCCCCACCTTGATGTTCGGCTGGTTCGATCCCAAGCACTTGGGGTGGCTCTCGCGGTTCATGTCCAGGACACCGGTATTTCCCATCCCCGGCGACGGACGCTACATGCGCCAGCCCCTGTACGAGCGCGATTTCTGCCGTTGCATCGTTTGGTGCCTGCAACACCAGCCCGACGGCGCGGTTTATGACATCGTCGGTGACACCCGCATTGACTACATCGACATCATCCGCACCATCAAGCGAGTCAAGAAGTTGCGTACCCTGATCGTCCCGATTCCGGTGCGGATGTTCGCCTTGCTGCTGCGTACCTATGCCTTGTTCTCGCGCAAACCTCCGTTCACCGCCGACCAGCTCATGGCACTGACGGCGGGCGACGATTTTCGGGGCACCGACACGGCGGCGTTGTTTGGCGTCAGGCAAACTCCGTTTGAAGAAGCCATCCGCGAGAGCTACTGCGATTCGCGCTACAGCCCCATTGTCCTGAAGCGATGACCCCATGATCCAAAAGCACTATGCAGTACTGGGCGCTGGCCCCATGGGCTTGATGGCCGCGCTGGAACTGCTACGGAAAGGCCACGTGGTGGACATCTACGAGCGCGACGACCGCATCGGCGGCATGTCCGCCAGCTTCAACTTCGACGGACTGGAAATCGAGCGTTACTACCACTTCATCTGCAAGACGGACACGCCGTTGTTTGGGCTGCTTGACAATATGGGCATAGCCGACAAGCTCAAATGGTCCGACACCAAGATGGGCTATTTCTACAATGGCCATTTGTACAAATGGGGCTCTCCACTCGCGCTGCTTGCGTTCCCCAAGCTCGGCCTCATCAGCAAACTGCGCTATGCCCTGCACGTGATGGTGGCCAAGAACATCAGCGACTGGTCGCGGCTGAATCGGGTCAACGCGACCGCGTGGCTGCGCAAGTGGCTGGGCAAGCGCGGTTACGAAGTGCTGTGGCAGCGCACGTTTTACCTGAAGTTTTTTGAGTACACCGATCACCTGTCAGCCGCGTGGATCGGCACGCGCATTAAGCGTATCGCCCTGTCGCGCAGGAACCTCCTCCAGGAAAGCCTGGGTTACCTCGAGGGCGGTTCGCAGATACTGCTGGCGCGCATGGAGCAGGCCATCCTCGCACTTGGCGGGCGCATCCACCTGCGCAAGGGCATCGATCGCGTGGTTACCGAACATGGCACGGTCACTGGCATCCTGGTCGCAGGCCAGTTCCATCCCTGCGACGCCGTTGTCTCGACCGCACCCATCCAGTACATCCCGTCGCTCGCGCCGGATCTGCCCGCCGACTTCGTCAGGCAAATCGGACGCGTCGAAAACATCCCGGTGGCGTGCGTGATCCTGAAGCTGCGACATTCGGTCAGCGAGAATTTCTGGATGAACATCAGCGACCCGGACATGGGCATCCCCGGGATAATCGAATATTCAAACCTCAATCCTGGCACGCGCGAGGGTGAGCACATCGTGTATGCGCCGTTCTACATGCCCAAGACCCACCCCAAGTGGTCCAACAGCAACGATAAATTGATTTCGGAAGTCATCGGATACCTCGGCCGCATCAATCCAGCCTTTACCGAGGACTGGGTCATCGCCCGGCACTGCCACCGTTACGAATTCGCGCAAACCATTTGCCCGCCTGGCTTCATGGAAATCCTGCCGTCGATGCGCACGCCCTTGGCGGGTTTGTTCATGGCGGACACGTCTTACTACTACCCGGAAGACCGCTCGATCTCCGAAAGCATCCAGGCGGCGCGCAGGCTGGTTGATGAAGTGCTCGCGGAGCCTGCGTGAAGTCGGAGTTCCTGCGATTCATCGTCGTCGGCGCCATCGCCGCCATTGCCAATATCGGGTCGCGCATTGTCTTCAGTCAATGGATGGCATTTGTTCCCGCGATGGCAGTGGCCTTCGTGATCGGGCTGACGACCGCGTTCCTGCTCAATCGCAGCTGGGTGTTCATTGGAAGCGGCAAGCGGTGGTTCCATGAAGCGGCCTGGTTTCTAGGGATCAATCTCCTGGGCTTGGCACAGACATTGGCCATCGCCTGGGTGCTCGCACGACACCTACTACCATCACTTGGGCAACGTCTGTTGGTGATGGAAACGGCCCACAGCATCGGCGTAATCATTCCGATCCTTACCAGCTACCTCGGCCACAAATACTTCACCTTCAAGAGACGACCCTGATGTCCGACGACGATCTTCAGCAGCTGTACCGCCATCGTTTCGCCCAGAGCGAGCTGCCCGCCAAGAACGCAATCTGGGAGGTGCTTTGCAGATTTTTCTTCCAGCGGTTCGTCGATGCCGAGAACGACACCGTGCTGGACCTGGCGTGCGGCTATGGGGAGTTCATCAACAACATCCGGGCGAAGAAGAAAATCGCGGTTGACCTCAATCCTGACAGCCCCGCCGCGCTGCGCGATGGCATCGAATTTCATGCCGTGCGCGCCGATGCGCTCGAACCTGTCGCGTCGGGCACGGTCGACATCGTGTTCACGTCCAACTTCTTCGAGCACCTGCCGGACAAGACGGTGCTTGCCGAAGTGCTGCAGGAAATCAATCGCGTCCTCAGGCCTGGCGGCACGCTGATCGCCATGGGGCCCAATATCCGATACCTACCCGGCGAATACTGGGATTTCATCGATCACCATTTGCCGCTGTCCGAGCGATCCTTGACGGAGGCATTGCAGATGAGCGGATTCAGGATGACCCGCGTGGTGGATCGCTTCCTGCCCTACACGACTCAGTCGCGTCTCCCCAAGGCCCCGTTGCTGGTGCGGATATATTTGAGTGTCCCGGCCGTATGGCGCTTCTTTGGAAAACAGTTTCTGGTTTTCGCAAGTAAGGCCTAGCGCGCCTCACTTGTCACGGAACAATGGTCACTGGGAACTTGAATTCGGGACACAACTGCAGCTTTCCCGCATTGTTCATTCCCAGACCCAAGGCGTACTTGCCCCCGAATTCCGAGATGTCGCCCAAGGTGGTGAATCCCGACCCGCTCATCCTTGGGTTCTTGAAATATTTGCCTACGTCCGGACGCATGGCGAGCTGGGTGTTCAGATAATGGTGAACGCCTTTGGCATCCGTCAGCACAACATAAACGGCATCCGCGAGCGATCCATTTTCGATCGAGCCGATCAGCCATCCCTCGACCCGGAGGGGGTCTGAAGTTGAAATGCTGATCGCAGCGGGAAGCGCGTGGCCCAGCGCATCGATCGCGCCGGTGCATTTTTCCAGAGTCTGCGCATCTTGCGACGACAATGCTGCGTCAAAGTGATGGCGTTTGTTCAAACCCGGTATCTCAGGCACAGGTATCACCGGAACCTGGCTGAAGGCAAGCGAGTAAGTCCGGTTCCAGTCAAGGCTGTGCTCGGCGGCAGAAATCGATAGCGACTTGACTCGCTTCCAGTCCCTCAGGGGTTTTTCCGCATATAGCCGTGAAAACTCTTCCGCGTTTTCTATCAAGGGCGATATCACGAACCCTGTTCTTGTCATCCCGGAAATGATGCGGTAGCGTCTTTGCTCGCCATTGCTCATCTCAAGACTGATCTGCAGCTGGGTTGGCTTGTACAGAACGCTTGCCATGAGTCCGGCTACGCTGGGCTTGATATCGATTTGTACGAATATTGGTCCGGTAGATGCGGGCAGCTCCACCTTTTCCCCAAAAGCATGATCCGCGCTTCCGAGTTTAATGGGCAGCGCTCGCGCACCTTCCTGTTGCCTCTTGCGCAGAACCAGAAATCCATTCTCAATCCGTTTAGGTTCGTACCCTGTGAGCAACATAGGCCAGCTGGCACCGTCATCCATGGATGGAAACCTCCAGTCAATCGGCTGCACCTTGAAGAAAATATTGTCAGGAGCCCGCTCAGACAACAAATGTTCACTGTTGGCCGTAGCCAGACCGGGTGTATACGCGGCATAACTCTGGAAAGCCGGGCGTGGAGACCAAGTGTTGCCGGAGGCAATGAGGAACGATTGATCGAACGAGTAGATATCAGAAGTGCCTTGCAAGAGGGACAGTGGCGACTGCGCTCGAAGAGATGCCAGTGAAGCATCGAATCGCCGCTTCAGCAGGGTTTCGTCCCTATACCGGCTCTTGAAACCATCCCACGCAGCCGCATAGGTGGACACTAGATTCTTGCCGAATCGATCGATGGAAGTCCTGATGAACTGCGCATCGATCAGCGCCCACGAAAACACTGCGACGGCAATCGCAGGAAACGTGAAGTTGCTCGTGATCAAGGCAGGCAACAACAACGCTGCGAGAAGGATCGCCGTACCGGCAGTCACTGCGTGGCCGTCGTGGCGAACGAATCCCGCCTTGAATGAAACAAACAGGAACAGCGAAAAACCCAGTCCGAGAAACAGTCTTGCTGCCACGCTGCTTCTGGCTTTGCTAAAAAAAATTGCAACCAAGATCAAAACGCAGGCAGCAAGATACGCGATCACTTGGCCGAACATGCCCTCGGTGGCCATCGCCTCGGTGTAGCCAGCACTGCTCTGCGCCATGCGAATGACGTACTGGGGCAGCAGCGCAAGAGGTTGCCCCGCCAACAACCAGGACAACATCATGGCCGCTACAGGAGAGGCCAAGCTGACAAGAGCGAGAGCGCGATGTTTTTTCAGCATCAAAAACAAGAAACACAAGGCAGCTGTTGCCGCGGCCAGGATCAGAGCCGATCCTTTTATCAAGGGCAGGAATCCGAGTGGCGCAAAAGCAATGGCCACGTGCAAGGAGGCCCACCGGCTTGGGGCTCGAGATCCCTCTTCGGCGGAAACAAGATTGAAAATGACGATGTCGGCGAGCACGGCAAACGAAAGCAGCAACGGGTCGCGGAACATCAGCCCCGCATACAGTGCCCACAAGACGAGCATCCACCATCGTTTGGCGTTGACCAGTACCAGGGCCAAAATTACAACGTAAGACAGAGCCAGGTAAATGCTGCCCGCCATCATCCGCAAATCCGTGCTCGGGTGATACAGCTTCGTGTAGATCGAAGCGTATGGGCCTGAAGTGAAATTGATATCGCTCCCGAACGAGAGGCCTTGCGCGACGGCTTGATTCAGGCCCATCTGCCAGGACGGATCTAGATTTCCAGCCGGCATTTCCGGGGTAAACGGCACAAAAATCGCCACGGCCGTAAGCAGCAGCAAGAGCCAGATACCGGCATCGAATATTTTACCGAGCCTGTCCAAGCTGGCGCTCTTGTATGGATGTATTTGCATGGAGTTCCGTCTTCGCGAATGTTTGCATTGAATTTCAGGCGAGCTCTCGATATTGTAATCGGCAAGGGGAACCCCTCGGGGCGGATGTTGCTGCGTTGAAGCAGCCTTGCTTGATATTGCAAGGTCGCTACGCCTAGGCAGGAAGATCAATTGAGTTGCTGATCTCTGTTGGACCAACACGCGGCCGCGCCAGCTGTCTCGATGCGTAGATCACCAAAACGCCCGCGGCAGCAGCATCGCGAGGCCATACCTGTCCACCGCACTTGCCAGGCCTTGCTTCAAGAGCGCGATCAACCGCGACCGCTTGTGCAGCTCCTGGCCTTGAGCCATGTATTCTAGGGTTGCTGGGACGGCCCGCCGGATAACTCTCCACGGACACGTATCCGCAATCATATTTTGCATCCCTCCTCCGATACGAAACGTCCAAGCACGCGGTGCACATTTGCCATGGATTCGCATCCCCACCCTGCACGGGCGCCAAGACCCCGCAGCGCCGATCAACGAGGGCGCTGTCACGATGTCAACGGCGATGCAGATCGGCAACACCCTGTCGTGTTGTCGCTATCGGCATGTCGGCGAAGGATGCACACGTTCAAACTGATTCCCCAGCCCGTGTTGCGCGGGTTTTAGTCCTGAGCCATGCGTACCGTCATCTTCTATTCGCTGTTTGCCGGCATCGCGATGTTGATCAATCTCGCCACTCAAGCGACCGTGGTGCATTGGTATGCAGGGGCGTACGCCATACCGCTGTCGGTGCTCGCAGGTACGATTTCCGGTGTTTCTGTCAAATACGTACTGGACAAGAACTACATTTTTCGCAAGTCGTATTCGCGCATTGACCGGCATATCCGCTCCGCCTCTCTCTACCTGGTTGCCAGCGTGGCCACCACATTGATTTTCTGGGGGGTCGAAGCGGCATTCCATTTTGCCTTCGGGTCCGCGGAGATGCGTTATCTGGGCGGTGCAATCGGCTTGACCCTGGGTTACATCCTCAAATTCCATCTCGACAAGAAGTTTGCGTTTGGAGGGGATAGCTAGAATCGTTGGCCGTGCCGCTGCGAACCGCCTGACCAACGCGAGCAACGATGGCCACCGCCTCTGGCTTCACCTGAAAAGGCCGGCCCTGTGCGCAGGCCCGGTCTTAGGGCTTCGAAGACCCAGCTCTCCGGCGAGGCCAGTTTTATTTTACCGAGACAAGCACCCAGTCCGTATCGGGGTTGCCGTTGTTGTCGATCACGATCGTCAACTTGGCATTTCCATCCACATCAATCACGGCGGTCTGTGGCGCATTGGTCGTTACCACCGCTGCATGCAGCACAGCATCCCCGGAGATGATCCGGGCACTGACGTTGCCTGCGCCGCGCCTGATCGCATCCTCGGGAATATTTGGAGCCATGCTGATGGTCACGGCGGCCGTCTCTTGCCCGCTGGCCTTTGCAAATTTGTTCAAGTCGAATGCGAAACGGGTGGGTGTGGTCAAGCCCGGATGTACGAACAACGACAAGCCCTGCGCGTGCACTGTGCCGAATTGGTCGCCGGCCTCGATTTCCCCGACATAGCTCATGAGGTCCCTGAGCGGCTCGCTATTCGAAACCCTGTCGAGCACGTCCTCCCTGGCAATCACCAGGAAGGAGTAATCGCCGCCTGCCTTCGCCGTCTTGTCGAAGACCTTGATGACAACGTAGTCCTTGGCGAATGCAGGGCTCGGCTGTGACGTGCTTTGCATGATGACGATCTCCGGCTCATACCGGGCGACCACATCGCCTTCCTCATATTTACGATTGAGGAAGGAGCAGTCGATCACGTGCCGCCGGGAGTAGTAGGCCGGGTTGCCCCAGCAGGTCAGTACCCGGAAGTCTCTTGGTGTGTTGGCCGCCACCCATCGCCCGGCTTCCGCACGATCGTATTCCTGATGGGCGTTGTAGGTTTTGTACAGTTTGGTCAATGCACGTTCGCGGGGAATTCCGAAGAAGAAGATCGACAGCAAGACTAGCGCGGGAACGCCGATACTCAAGGCAGGCGCAAACCGGCCGGCTCGCGCGCCAACCAGCCCGGACACTGCCTGCATGCCCATGGCTGCAAGCGCGAACAGGGCAAATACTGCTGGCATGGCATACCAGTTGTAGGGCTCGAAGGGATACTTGAGCGTGTAAGCGAGCACGTGCGCGGCCAGACTTGCGCACAGGAAGATGAGCAGTGGCAGACGCCTGCGACACAACAACAGGCAGGCGGCGACTGCGAGGCCTGCGGACCAGAGGTGATTCCCCAAAAAGACCGTCTTGCCGAACCACGTCCAGTCAATGACCCGGGGATGGTTTTGCTGATGCAAAATCTTGGTCAAAAATGAGTTGGGGACAGGCGCACCGAAATAGACCCATGCAAACCCATACCAGGCCAATGCTATTGCGGCGGCAACGATGACCGCCCTGACCGGGAACCTGCCCTCCCGCAGCCAATGCGCCGCAAGCAACAGGCCGCCGACGGGGACAAGATCGAGCTTGTTGACTATCAACAGCCCTGCGACGACACCGACCATCCACGCGCGTGGTGTGCCCAGCAGTGACCAGACAGCCAGCGCAAGCAATAGAAACGTCAGCGGAGTCTCGAGGCCCGCGCCCACGAAATACATTGTTTCCGTGTCGAAAGCCGACAGCGCGACAAAGCTCAGTCCGGCCACAAGACCCACCCTGCGCGCCAACACCAATGCCGTCAGCGAAAGAGCGATGGCGCTCATGCCGATCCCGGCACCGACCAGTGCCGACACTGGCGATACGCCGAACTTCATCACCAGTGCGATGACTAGAGGATGGAGCGGAGCGCTCGCGCCCCACACCGGCGCCTCGCCTGGATTCCACACCCAGAACTCGCCCTGGAGCATGTTTTCCGCATAACGCAGGAAAAAAGCCGCGTCATCCGCGATTTCCATGCCCACCTGCGCGCGCATGGCAAACACGTAGAGGATGACTGCCAGGATGAAAAAAAACAGCCTGTGCAATGGGCTTTCCATGTTGAAATACTTACTCATCCCCTGCTTCTCCGTTCCAGCGCGCGCAGCACATATCGACACTGGCAATCCCGATCTCCGTGACAATCCGGCCGGCGGACCGAGGCCATCCGCAGTGATTGTCTCCTCGATGTTTCATCTGGTAATGCCCCTGACATTTGTCAGAAACGAGCGCAACCCCTGTTGCGCCACCACAAACGGAAGCAATCGTTCCAACGCGTGCAGCATCGAACCATCGTAGGGGAGTGGTTCGACCGGATAGTCAGCCCAGTCAAGGCTGAGGTCGAACAAGGGTTGGAGCGCTTCGACACGGGCCCAGAACATCGTGCCCACCGGGAATTCGAATTGCTCCGGCAGATCTTCCGGCAAGTCCAACTTGCGGCATAGCGCTACTGCCGCAGTCCGGTTGCGGCCCCAGTCGAGCAGATTGGGTTCATCGGGAAAAATCATGCCGATGGAAGGATCCGCCGCCATTCGACCGACGATGATGTCGACCATGCTGGCTTCGCCGCCGAGCAGGTTCTCGAACAGGAATGTTCGCCAGGCCTTGCTCATGACCACGTCAGCGACATCCGCTGTCTTTTTGGTATGTAGATGCCCGACGATATCGTAATCGCGGGTGAGCCTGGGCCCGAACGCGGTCAGCAACGGGCCGATGTCGCGTCCGCGGTTGGGCACCACTTCAACAACCGTCCTGCCGCCATACTCATGCAACATGCTGCGTACCCGATCCCCGACCAACCCGGTCGGCACGCTGACAAACAGATCCGGCTGCAGCCGATTGCGGCCCAGACGCTCGAGCATCTCAGGCAGCAGTTCGGGGTAATAGACGTGAAGATGCAGCGCAACACGTAACCCGGCGGGCAGCGCACCCGGCACCTCCTCCGAGGTGATGACATCGTGTAGCCAGGGCCCGGCTGGGCAACCGGCACGCAGGTAATCGAGCACCGGATCGGTACCGGCTCCCTCGGCCCGCAGGGCGTCATAGATGCCCGGATGGAATCCCGGAAACGGCTTGCGGCGATCAAAGCCAGCTGTCCAGGGGCGCACGTATTTCCACCGAATGAGTTCCACCGGATTCTCATGCGCCTGCGTGGAAGACAGGAAGTCCAGGCGGGAGACCGCCGAACGATGAATGTCTTTGGCAATCTGCAGCTCTTGATCCGCTTGGGCGCCCGCCGCCAGCGCAAGCACCTCCAGCGATCGGATGTAACGACCCATGTCGAAATAATCGTGGGCAATCGGCTCCAGATCGCGCCCCACCTTTTCCCGCAATTCCGCCGAGCGCGCAAATTCGATTACGCGCGCGGCCATCGCGGCGGTATCGAGGTAAGGCACGACGCATTCCCGGGCCATGCCATGTTCGGCGAGGACATCGGCGATGCCGGTCGTGCGGTCGAAACAGATCACCGGCAAGCGATGCGACATCGCCTCGATGGCCACGCCGGGTAGCGGGTCCAGACGGGAGGTCAGCAGCAGCATGTCCGACAGGTTGTAGACCTCCTCGACCAGTGGGGTGTTGTCCATGAAATGCACATGGTGTTGCAGGCCTGCGCGCTGTATCTGGTCGGCGAGGAAAAAGGAGTATTCCCCGCCGTGCCCAGGGTCGCCGATCCACACAAAACGGACGGGAACTTCGGGTGCCGACTGAACCACCCTGGTGACGCAATCGATAAAAAGTTCAACGCCTTTGCGGATTTGCACCGCGCCGATACCGATAACGACCAAGGTGTCTTGCGGTAGCGACGGTGGGCGCAAGACCGCGCGGATTCTGCTCATTTCTGTCGCAAACGTGTCTGCGTCGATCTCATCGACGAGCAATGTGCAGCGTCCCTGAGGCAAGAACTGGCAGGTCCTGCCCCGCAACTGCGGATATTGCGTCACGACGTCCTGGTAGGTCAGCTGGGTCGAGAACACCACTTCGCTCGCCCAGAAAAACGCGGTCTTGAAAGCGGACCTGGGACGGGTATAAGACGCAAACTCGTGAATCATCGTCACCGCCGGGATCGATGCGCGGGCCAGGGGCTCGAGTACCAATGCCGATTCGATGCTGTTGACGATGGCGAACTTGAAGTCGTGCATTTGCACCAGCTGTGCCACGGTCTCGTTGATCAGGCACGCGTTGTGCCTTGGCACGACCGGCCCCACCACTTGCACGCAGGCTTCCCGGAACGCCTCGACCAACGGGCCGCCGCCCAAGAGCAAAGACACGACGTTGTATTTTTCCTGCAAACCCCGCACCAGATTCAGGCTCAAGATCGGCGCGCCGGTCATCGAGGCCTCGTGGCTCACCACCAGGATCGTGTCCCGCGTGCGATCGAACGGCACCTGCCCATTGATCGCGTTGACCGTCGGCTTGGCACCCAGCCTGCCCTCGTTGCGACCGAACTGGATGAAATGCTCATAGGGGTCCATGCCGGATGGACCGATATCGGGGTAATGTCGGAGGTAGAACTCCTTGTCGAAATCCGGGGCGCTTTCGCTCATTGCGCCGAGTTCCCTCGGTCATCGATTGTCAGCCACCGCAATGGCGCCGACCAGCGCCAGCTTCGTGATTGCTGCAGCCCCTCAAGCGATTCCGAAAGCGCCTGGCGCTCGTCTTCGCGCAGCTTCACCAATGCTTCCAGTTCCCGCGCCCGCCTCTCAAACACCGCAATCTGACCTTTCGCTGCATCCAGTTCGACAGCCATTGCCTTCGCTTGCTGCTTGTGCTCCAACACTCGCTCCTGTTGAAGCGTCAACCCGTGATCGCTTTCCTGAATCTGTCGGCTCAACTGCTCGGCAGTGGAGGCATGGATCTTTAACTGCGTATTAACTGCTGCCAACTGCGAATTGACCGCCGCAAGCTCATCCTGATGGGCTGCCGATTGTTCCTCGGCCCGGGACACATACGCCTTGAACTGGGCATCGATCGACGCCAACTCCTCCTGACTGGCGGCGGATTGCGCCTGTGCCTCGGTAATGGTTGCCTGCTGCGTCGAGATGTGCCGTTGCAGGTCCTGGATGTCGCGCGCCACAAGTCTTGACTCGGCGACATGGGCGCGGGCGTTCTGGTCAGCGGCCAGCAACTGCGCCGCAGCCTCTGCAAGATCCGCCTTGCGATCGGCGACTTGTCCATTGAGCAATTTGATCTGCTCTTCGCGGTCGGCGATTTCCTGCATCAGGTGCTCAAGGTGTCCGGTCTGGATTTTGGCAAACGCGTCGGCTTTGCCAAGTTGCAGGTTCGCATCGGCAATCTGCGTTTGGGCAGCATCAAGCTGCAACTTCAGCTGCCGTTGCAGCGCGCGGTGCGCGACGAGTTCGGCTTCACGGGCTTGCGGCTGGCCGTTGACTACGTCGTCATACGAGAGGGTCTCGACGCGGGCGGCAGCGCATTCGAACAGCCGCAGCGCCAATGCTTCCTCGTCGGCGTCCATCTGTGACAGGGCGAGCACGCTGTCCGGTAGCACCCGACCCACCAGCAGGACGCCAAGACCATGCGAATGATGGAATTCGAACGACGGATACCGCTTTGCCATTTCGGACCACAGCTTCCAGACGCCAAACTCCCGTTCGCGAACCATGGTGTCGTGGAAGAGGACGACGCCGCGCTCCGAAAGCTTGGGCAACCAGGTCTCCAGGTCGTGCCGAACCGCTTCGTAGGTATGCAATCCATCGATATGCAGCAAGTCGATGCTGCCGTCGGCGAAGTAAGAGAGTGCGTCGTCGAATGTCATGCGCATGAGCTGTGAGAAGCTCGCGTACAGGTTGTCATGCGTGGCGCGCAAGGTGTCGTAGATCTCGTCGTCGTAGGCGCCGGCGTGCTCATCGCCTTGCCATGTGTCCACCGCAAAACACTTGCTGGGCAAATCGTTTTCGCGCACGGCCTGACAAAAAGCCAGGTACGACGTGCCGGTGTGGGTGCCCAGTTCCACCAGCACCATGGGTTTGAGTTCTTCAACGATCCAGCCTGCAAACGGGATATGCCCGATCCACGCGCTGGGGGGCACATTCAGCGGCTTCATGAACATGCTGGTGTTGAGTTTGAACGCGCTCATGGTGTCCTCGTTGTGAGACTTGTTTCGGTGTCGTCCGTAGCATTCGAATCATCAACCACGGCCTGCAGGCTGATCGCGCGCATCGAAACGCCGACCAGACCGGTCGACACGCTGGTCGCATGCGACTCTAGGACGATTGCGTCGTGGATCCATTCGGCCTGTTGGTGCTCCAGCTGCGTACCGTAGGCGATGGAGACGTCGAAGGAATATTGCCCCTTGGGGAGGATGGGCATCCTGAATTCAAAGCAGGCTTTGAGGCATTGGCCCGCGGCGATCGCGACCGGCGAATCCGCGTAGGCCAGATAGGTGTTGTCGCCGATCAGATGCTGGCCCAGCCGGTCCTTCAGGAAGAAACCGACGATCGCGCTGTGCAAAACCGAGTTGGTCCTGCCGTTCACTTCCAGCCGGACGATTTCCCCCCCGACGATCCACGAGATGGGATGCCTCAGGGCATCGGTGAGCCGGGCCGAGGTAACGTGCGCCGAACCATCGCCAAAGCCCGATCGATTCGGATCGAAGCGGAATACTTCGATGTCGTTGCGTAGATGCGAGCGCGCAATCAGCGCCGCGCGCGGATCGGTGATGGCATCCTCGTCGGTGGCGTCAGACGCTACGGCCGGCTGCATGGGCAGCGAATACGCGGCCGACGCGTGATACGCCTCGGACACATCCTTGGCGGTCCCCTGCATCGCCAAGTTCCCGTGCTCGAGCATGAGCGCGCTGTCGCACAGGTTTACCACCGCCGCGGCGTCGTGACTCACGAACAGGACGGTGCCTGTCTCCTGGAACTTGCGCAGGAAGCGCATGCATTTCTGCCCGAAGAACACATCGCCGACCGACAGCGCCTCGTCGATGACGAGGATGTCCGCGTCGGCATGGGCGATCACCGCGAACGCCAGCCGCACGAACATGCCGCTGGAATAGGTCTTCACCGGCTGGGCGACGAAATCGCCGATGTCGGCAAATGCAACGATGTCGTCATAGCGGGCGTCGATCTGCCGGCGCGTGAGGCCCAGCACCGCGCCGCTCATGTAGATGTTTTCGCGGCCGGTGAACTCAGGATTGAAGCCGCTGCCCAGTTCCAACAGCGCGGCGACACGGCCGTTGACTTCGACGCTGCCCGACGTGGGCGTGAGGGTGCCGCAGATGATCTGCAGCAGCGTCGACTTGCCCGAGCCGTTGCGACCGATCACTCCCAGGGTTTCCCCCTTGCCGACATCGAATGACACATCGCGCAACGCCCAGAAGTCGCGGTAATAGGCGCCGGCCGGCTTGCCCACCATGCGTTGCATGCGGGGCAGCAGGGCCTGCTTGAGCCGGTCTTCCGGGCGGGCGTAGACCTGGTAACACTTCGACAGTCCGCGGACGCGGATGGCCGGTGGGGGCCGATGCGGGTCCAGCGTGGTGCCGGCTTCAGGTGACATCGGCAAAGCCTTTGCAAACGGCTGGTGACGCAGCTGGTCCGCACGCCCGCGCTTCACCTGTCACCGCACCGGTCTTCCATATGGAAGGTGTGCAAGGGACGTCCAAGGGCCTCATCGCGTGAGTCCCGTGACATTGGTCAGCACGCATCGACGCCCCTGCTGCTCGGCCACGAAGGGAATCAGCCGCTCCAGTGCGTGCAGCATCGATCCATCATAGGGAAGCGGCTCGGCCGGATAGTCGGACCAGTCCAGCTCGAGGGCGAACAGGGGCCGCAGCGCTTCGACCCGCGCCCAGAACATCATTCCGACCGGAAACACGAAGTGTTCCGGGAGATCTTCGGGAAGGCCCAGCCTGGCCGACAGCGTTTCTGCGAATGGCCTGTTGTTGCGCCAGCCGATGAAATTCGGATCATCGGGGAACACCAGTCCGATGGACGGATCATTGGCCATGCGTCCCACGATGAGGTCGACCATGGCGGACTTGCTGCCCAGCATGTTTTCCACCAGAAAGGTCCTCCACCGATCGATCATCGCGGTATCGGCGACATCCATCGTCTTCTTGGTATGCACGTGCCCGACGATGTCGTAATCGCGGAGCAGTTGCGGGCCGAACGCCGTCAGCAGCGGTCCGATGTCGCGGCCCCGATTGGGCACCACCCTGATCTCGCTCTTGCCGGCATACCCCTGCAACAACGCCTGCGCAGTCTCCATGACGCTGGTGGAAGGGACGCTGAGCAGCAGGTCGGGAAGCAGCCGATTCAGGCCCAGGCGTATCAGGATTTCCGGCAGGAACTCCGGATAGTAGGCATGCACATGCAGTGCGACGCGCGCATTTTCGGGGATGGGAAGGGCGCCATCCTCGGAGGCAATGACCTCGTGGTGCCACGGACCGTCGGGGAGGCCGGCGCGCAGGTAATGGGTCATCGGCTCGGGCTGGGTGCCCTGCGGCTGAAGTTCGTCGTAGATCCCGGGATGGAATCCCGGAAACGGCTTGACATGGTCAAAGCCCGCCGTCCACGGGCGGACATATTTCCAGCGGATGACCTCGACATCGTCGCCGGGGTACTGGGCAGGCGCCAGGAAGTCGCGTCGGGCCAGGGCAGTGTCGTGGATCTCCGCGGCGATTGCCTGCTCCCGGCGCACGTTCTCCACCGCGCCCAGTGCGAGCGTATCCAGCGCCTGGATATAGCGCTCCATGTTGAAGTAGTCGTCCGCAATCGCCTTGAGCTCCAGACCGACGCGTTGCCGCAGCGGCGCGGACTGGGCGAACGCCATCACCTGGCGCGCCATGGCATGGGTATCGAGATACGGCACGACACATTCCTCGGCCAGGCCGTGTTCCGACAGCACGTCGGCGATTCCCGTCGTCCGGTCGAAACAGACCACGGGCAATGCATGGGACATCGCCTCGATGGCCACGCCCGGCAATGGATCCAGGCGGGAGGTCAGCAGGAACATGTCCGCCAGCTCGTAGACCTCCTCGATCAAGAAGGTGTGACTCATGAAGTGCAGGTGGTCCTGCAGGCCCAGGCGCTGCACCTGGTCGGCCAGGTACACCGAGTACCCGAGGTCATATTCCGGGTCGTAACCGGGGCCCACCCAGACAAAGCGGCAGGGTCTGTCGCCCATGGCTTGCACCACCCTGGCGGCGCAGTCGATAAAAAGTTCAACGCCTTTGCGCATTTGCACGAAGCCAATGCCAATGATCACCAAGGCATCCTCGGCAAGTCCTGCGGGCCGCAATGCCGCGCGGATCCGGGTGGTTTCCTGTTCCACACTGGCCGCATCGGCTTGCTCGGCGAGCAAGACGCAGCGTCCCTGCGGAATGAATCTGCACTCCCTCCCGGACAGTTGCGGATATTCGGCCACCACATTGTCATAGGTCAGGCGGGTGGAAAACACCACTTCGTCGGACCAGAAGAACGCGTTGAGAAAATTCCATCTGGGCCGGGTGTAGGCCGCGAATTCGTGGATCAGCACGACACTGGGGATCGAGCGTTTGGCCAGGGTTTCCAGCACCCCCGAGGTTTCGACGCTGTTGGCAATCGCGAATTTGATCTGGTGGCGCTCTGCAATCCCGGCCACCGTGTATTGCACCGCATTGATGGCCGGAATCAACTGGACCATGGACACGCAGGCCGCCTGGAAGGCCTCCATCAATGGCCCGCCGCCGAGCAACAGGACCACGACGTTGTATCTCTGCTGAAACCCGCGCACGAGGTTGAGACTGAGGATGGGCGCGCCCGACAACGACGCCTCGTGGCTGACGATCAGGATCGTGTCCTTCTGGCGGTCGAAGGCGATCCCGCCCTTGATGATCTCGAACAACGGGGGGGCTTCCAACGTGGCGCCGGACTGGTTGCCGGGAGCATGTCCGGCTGACAATGATTCCCCGGGAACGACCGTCGCATCCTCGGGAATCGCATTCTCGCCGCGTAGTGGCATCGTGTCAGGACAAGCAGCGGGGCCTCGCGTCATCTTCAATCATCTCGGAAATGTTTGCGGAAAGATTCCGGCCCAGGTCTCTGGGTCGGCAATGGCAATGGCAATGGCAATGGCAGGTCGACAAAGCATGCGCGGCACCTTCACCGAGCCGGCCGGGATCTCTCAAAGCACGTCGGCAAAGCCCCGTCGCGTTCTCTGGAACCACCAGAAGCCGGCCCATGCGGTCAGCAATCCCGCCGCAAGATAGATTGCAAAGACACCCCAGTCCGGATTACGTCCCCAGATGACTGCACCACGCGTCTGCTCGATGGCGATCGTAAGCGGATTGACTTGAATCAGGCCCCTGTATTTCTCCGGCATCGCCGACAGCGGATAGAACACCGGGGACAGGAATAGCAGCGCCGTCGTAAGAATGCCGGTGATCTGTCCAACGTCGCGCAGGAACACGCCGAGCGAGGCCAGGAACCAGGCAATCCCGAGCGCGAAGGCCGCGATGGGCAGGATCAAGACGGGGGCAAGCAGCACGTGCGGGTGCAGCGCGCCAGTGGTGGCCAGCACCGCGGCCAGCAACACCAGCATGCTGGTGGCGGCGTGGAACAGTGCTGATCCCAGGGCGATGGCAGGCAGTATCTCAAGCGGGAATACCACCTTTTTCACGTAATTCACATTGGCAATGATCAGGCCGGGGGCGCGGTTGACGCACTCGGCGAACAGGGAATGGACGATCATCCCCACGAACAGGACGACCGCAAAATCGACATTGCTTTCGTTGCCTGCGGTCTCCCATCGCGCCTTGAAGATCACCCGGAACACGAAGGTATAGATCACCAGCATCAGCAGCGGGTTCAGGAATGACCACGCCAGCCCCATGACCGACCCTTTATAACGCCCCACCACTTCGCGTCGCGTCATCTGGCCGATCAGGTTGCGATGACGCCACAGGCTGCGCGCCATCTGCAACGCTGAGGCCGGCATCCTGTAAGTCGCGTCATTCAATATGGTCGACCGCGGATCGTTCCTGCCTCCGGCCATCACGCACCGGTCGTCGTGGGTCGGAGCACGTTGTCGAGTTCTGCCCTCAAGTCGTCGTGTGCTTCCACACCCACGCTCAGCCGCACCAGATTGTCATGGATGCCAAGTGCTGAGCGCCTCTCTGCCGGCACCGACGCATGGGTCATCACCGCAGGATGGTTGACCAGGCTTTCCACGCCGCCGAGG
This sequence comes from Luteimonas sp., assembly GCA_037720875.1. Lineage (GTDB taxonomy): Bacteria > Pseudomonadota > Gammaproteobacteria > Xanthomonadales > Xanthomonadaceae > JALYOU01. The sequence continues at coordinate 28,285 of JBBJNO010000001.1, forward strand.
GACTCGGCGAGGGCAAACAGCTCGGTGCGCTCGCAGAAGCGTTTCGCCGCTTCGAAGCCACCCTTGAGGTAGATCGAAATAATGCCGCCGAAACCGTCCATCTGCCGTTTGGCGAGCTGGTGCTGGCGATGCGACTGCAGGCCGGGATACACGACGTTCTCAATGGCAGGGTGCGTTTGCAGGAATTCCGCCAGCGCCTGCGCGTTGTCGCAATGCGCGCGCATGCGCAGGTGCAGCGTTTTCAGCCCGCGCAGCGCCAGGAAACTGTCGAACGGACCCTGCACGGCCCCGATCGAGTTCTGCAGAAAAGCGAGGGTCTCGGCCAGTTCGGCGTTGTCGCCGACCACGACCATCCCGCCGACCATGTCCGAGTGGCCATTTAAATACTTGGTGGCCGAGTGCACGACGAGGTCGGCGCCGTGTTCCAGGGGGCGCTGCAGGATCGGCGAGGCGAAGGTGTTGTCGACCACCATCAACAGGCCACGCGCGCGCACGATTGCGGAGATCGCCCGCAGGTCGACGACCTTCAGCGTGGGGTTGGTGGGGGTCTCGACCCAGACCATCCTGGTGTTGGGCCGGATCGCCGCTTCGAACGCGGCCGGATCGGTCAGGTCGACGAAACTGAAATCCAGCCCGGCGCTGCGCCGGCGCACTCGCTCGAACAACCGGTAGCTGCCGCCGTAAAGATCGTCCATGGCGACGATGTGGTCGCCACTGTCGAGCAGTTCCAGCACCGTTGCGGTCGCCGCCAGGCCCGACGCGAAGGCAAAACCACGACTGCCGCCTTCCAGCGCCGCCACGCAGCGCTCGTAGGCAAACCGGGTCGGATTATGGGTGCGGGAGTATTCGAAGCCCTGATGCACACCCGGGCTCGATTGCACGTAGGTTGAGGTCGCATAGATCGGGGTCATGACCGCGCCGGTGCTGGGGTCGGGCGACTGGCCGCCGTGGATCGCCAGCGTGCCCAGAGCCAATCCTGCCGGGGCGCCTTGCGGATGTTCCGTCATGCTGTGGTCTCTAATGAACTAGACCGCCAATTTTATCACCGGCCCATGCTGCGGATCGACCACGCCAGGCTGGGGTCACGCAAAATACCGGGCTGTGATGGCTTGACAGCCAGGCCTACGGGCCCGGAGCGGGACAGAACCGCAGTCGAGTCCAGCAACCGGTGGGGGATCATCACTGCCCACCATTGCCACCAAAGTGCATTTTGCATCCACTGCGCGGAATCGCGCTCATATGCACGTGCCGGCGTCACCGATTCCGCCACCGGCGCAGGATTCGTCAAGCTTCGCAGGAAATGCCGACCTCAATGCGCCCGTAAACGTCCTCAAGGCGGACGATGTCGTCTTCACCCAAATAGCTACCCGATTGCACCTCGATCAGTTCGACCGGTTCGGTACCGCGGTTGCGCAAGCGGTGCACGCTCCCCAAGGGAATATAGGTGCTCTCGTTCTCGTGCAGGTCGAACACCCGATCATCGCAAGTGACCTCGGCCACGCCCGACACCACAATCCAGTGCTCGGCGCGTTGGTGGTGCTTCTGCAGGCTCAGCGCTGCACCGGGCTTGACCACGATGCGCTTGACCTGGAAACGGTCGCCCATGTCGATCGAGTCGTAGTTGCCCCACGGCCGGTACACCTTGCGGTGGTACAGGTGTTCCTGACGCCCCGCGGCCTTGAGCAGATCGACGATCTGCTTGACGTCCTGCACCCGGTCCTTGCGCGCGACGAGCGTTGCATCGGGCGTGTCGATGATCACCAGATCCTCCACGCCGATCGTCGCGATCATGCGGCGATCAGACGCCCGCACCAGACTGTTGCGGGTATCCACCGACAACACGTCGCCATCGTGGCGGTTACCATCGCCATCCCGTTGGGCCGCCGACCACAGCGAAGACCACGACCCGATGTCGCTCCAGCCGCACGCCACCGGCACCACCGCGGCGCGGTCGGTCTTTTCCATCACCGCGTAGTCGATGGAGTCGTCGGGGCAGGCCTCGAACTCAGCCTTGCCGACCCGGATGAAGTCCAGATCAGACTGGGCCGCCGCAAACGCGGCCCGGGTGGACTGCAGAATGAGGGGTGCATGACGCGCCAGCTCATCCAGGTAACGCTGGGCCTTGAACAGGAACATCCCCGAATTCCACGCGTAGGTGCCTGCATCGAGGTACGACTGCGCCGTCGCAAGATCTGGCTTCTCGACGAAACGCGCCACACGGAACCCGCCATCGCCCAGCGACTCGCCGCGCTCGATGTAGCCGTAGCCGGTCTCGGCGTAATCGGGATCGATGCCGAATGTCACCAGCCAGTCCTGCTCCGCCAGTGCCATGGCGCGGGCAACCGCCTCCTGGAACGCGGCCTCGTCGTCGATCAAATGATCGGCCGGCAGCACTAGCATGGTCGCCTGGGCATCGGTCTCGACCAGATGCAGGGCCGCCAAAGCGATAGCAGGAGCGGTATTGCGCGCCGAGGGCTCGAGCAGGATGGCGCCCTGCGCCAATTCGATCTCGTGCAGTTGCTCGCCAACCATGAAGCGGTGCTCTTCGCTACACACCGTCACGGGCGCCTGGGCGCCGGGCAAGCGACTGGTTCGAAGCAAGGTCTCCTGGAACAGGGAACGCTCACCGATCAGGGTCAGGAACTGTTTGGGCTGGTTCTGCCGCGAAAGCGGCCACAGCCGGGAACCGCTGCCGCCGCTGAGAATGACCGGGTGAAGCATTACAACTCCATAGTTCTGCAAGGAAAGCCCGTTATTTTATCCGATGCCATGTCCAAGCGAATGCGCGCCGCTTTGCTCAGCTAGAATAGGCGCCCCAGCCCGCGCCCTCCTCGATCCTCTCGTGCCTAACGACTTCAAGTCGACTAGACCGGCAAGATCATTGCCCCAGAGCTATACGTTTTTTTGTCATCAGCGGCGCGATCCACGGGTATCAAGGATGCCGGCACCATTTTCGCGATAAACAGGGACGGCGCGCCAGTTTTCGAGATCGCACATATCGGGCTGGTGGGAGACCTGTTCATACTAACTCCCTCCCTGCAGAAGCGATCCCCTAGACAGCTGGTGTGTTGAGCCAGTTTCTTTTTTCGGTCCACAAACGATCCGCACTATTCATTCGTCAATACAACAATTTAGGAGTCTCCCTTCGTGAAAACAACTCAACTGCTTAGCGTCACCATTGCCCTTGCCTTACTCTCCACTGCCGGCTGCAATAAACCGAGCAGCGAATTGTCCAGCGAACAGCCCAAAGCCGTCCCTGTTGCAGTTCAGCCTGTCGGAATGGACAAGCCACTCGCAGCAGAAAATATCGACCTTTCCTACAAAATACTCACCGGCCCGGCTTATAACTCCGCCACCGATACCGTCACTTATCAGATCGAAACAGTCAACAACGGCAAGGCCACGCTCGTTAGCGCTGGCTCGCTGCCAGTCCATCTCGGCGTTGTCATCAGGGGGACGGATGGAACGATGAACGCGCCGCCAGCCAATCTGGAGTTCATGCGTATCCCGTTTCCTCAACCGCTGGAGTCTGGTCAGAGCGTTACACTGCCGGTGGAGTTCAAAGTATCGTCCACGATCGGGGGAACGGTTGTCTTGGACGCAGTTCAGGAACAGGTGGGTTGGTTCAGCGGCTACAAGAAGCCGGTGCTTACGCTCGGTACGTTCCAGCGATGCAATGCCGCCGAGAACACCCTTTGCCTTGCGGATGGCACAGCAGTTCCGGCAGTTCAATGAGTGCTGCGACCAGCGCTTAAACGCAATTTTTTGTGCTTCAAGGGCTTTACGATGGCCGATTGCTATCGGCCTTTTCGGGACGGTCATCTTGCCAGCTACACCTCCGCCGCGCGTCGATCCATCGCGAGCAATCTCCAACGTCGACCGTGAGCCGGTGCAATCCCATGACCAAACGAATTGCCATCGTCCAATCATCCTATCTTCCATGGAAGGGGTTTTTCGATCTGATCCGGTCGGTCGACGAATTCGTGCTGTACGACGACATGCAATTCACCCGCAGAGACTGGCGCAGCCGCAACCGAATCAAGACCGCTAATGGGTTGCATTGGTTGACCGTGCCCGTAGACGTAAAGGGAAAGTTCGATCAGAAGATCAAGGAGACCCATGTGGCCAGCAGGGATTGGGCGGCCAGCCATTGGCAAACCCTTCGTCACGCCTACGCCAAGGCGCCATATTTCAGCCAATACCGCCCGGAGGTCGAAGCGGCATTCGTCGAGCTCGGTGACGAACCAATGCTCAGCAGGATCAATTTCCGCCTGATCACGATGCTGTGCGAGCTCCTTGGAATCTCCACGCCGATCACCTGGTCGATGGACTACCCGCAGCAGGAGGGCAAGTCCGAGAGGCTCTTGTCCATATGTCAGGCCGCGGGCGCAAGTCACTACCTGTCTGGGCCCGCCGCGAAGGATTACATGGACGTCGACCTGTTCGAGCGCAACGGCGTGGGTGTCTCGTTCGCGGATTATTCCGGGTACCCCGAGTATCCCCAATCGCATGGGCCATTCGAGCATGCTGTGAGCGTGCTCGACCTACTTTTTAATACGGGCCCCAATGCTCTGAATTTCATGAAGCAACAACACTAGTATGCTGTCTATCGTCACTACCCTGTATCACTCGGCCGCGTACGTGACCGAATTTATCGCACGCATCGAGCGAACAGCCGAAACTCTGACCACGGATTATGAAATAATTCTGGTAAACGACGGCTCTCCGGACGATTCAGCCGCGCTCGCGCGACGGCTGGCAGAGAAGAACAGCCACCTCATACTGGTGGACCTATCCCGCAACTTTGGCCATCACAAGGCAATGATGGCGGGTTTGATGCACGCGCGCGGCAACCGGATTTTCCTAATCGACGTGGATCTGGAAGAGCCGCCCGAGTTGCTGGCCGAGTTCTGGCAGCGCATGAATGACAGCCCCGACACGGACGTCGTGTATGGGCAGCTCCGCCAACGCAAAGGCGGATTTTTCGAGCGGGTTTCTGGCGAACTCTACTATTCGGCAATCAACCGGCTGGGGGGGGTTCATATTCCGCGTAACATCTCGACCGTTCGCCTGATGACAAAGCGGTACGTGCGCAGCCTGCTGGAATATCGCGAGCGCGAGATGTTCATGGCGGGCCTGTGGTCGGCTACCGGGTATCGCCAGGAAGCAGTCACAATTACCAAGGCGAACAAGGGTAATAGCACCTATAACTTGGCGCGCAAACTTTCCCTGCTGACAAATTCCATCGTCGTTTTCAGCAACAAACCGTTGCTCTTCATCTTCCACACGGGCTTGCTGATTTCCCTCTGCAGCGCCACCTATGTCGGATACCTTCTCTACAACCACCTGTTCCTGAGTTCGCCGCCCAGCGGCTGGACGTCACTCATGGCATCCATCTGGCTCATTGGTGGCATGATCATCCTGTTTCTAGGACTGATCGGTATCTATCTCTCAAAGATATTCATCGAAGTGAAACAGAGGCCGTATGTGACGATCCGGGAAGTCGTCGGAGGCAATCAGTCGTGACCAACGCTCCTAGCGACAAGTTTGTCAGCACGATCGACGAGTACTATTCCGACAAGATCCGTACCTATGGCGCGACGCCACAGGGAGTTGACTGGAACGGCGAAGCGAGTCAGAGACTGCGTTACGAGCAGATCGCTCGGGTACTGCCCGCCTCCACCTTCAGTGTCTGCGACCTTGGCTGCGGCTATGGCGCATTTTATGACTACCTAGTAGAAGAGCGTGCCGATTTCCGCTATCTGGGCGTGGACGTGTCTGCCGAAATGGTTCGCGAGGCCGAACGCCTCCACCAGAAGGACAATTGCCGCTTCATCCGTGCGGACCGGCCGGATTCAAATGTCGACTTCGTGGTAGCCAGCGGCATCTTCAATGTCCGCCCGGGCATCAGCGATGCCGAGTGGCGGCCGTTCGTGTTCGAGGGCATCGATCGCATGAATGCCATGAGCACGCGCGGATTCGCTTTCAATTGCCTGACGTCGCACTCGGATTCTGAGCGGATGCGCGACTACCTTTTCTACGCCGACCCGTCCGAGATGCTGGTGCGCTGCCTAGGCCTCAGCCGACGCGTCGCCCTCCTGCACGACTATGGCCTGTACGAGTTCACCGTCATCGTGCACAAGGAAACCAAGGTATGACCAAGCCACTGATAATTTTCGGGTCAGGCGACATTGCCCAGCTGGCGCATTTCTACTTCACGCATGACAGCGATCGCAAAGTGATCGCATTCACGGTCGACGAAGCCTATCGAAACGCGGAGGAGTTCGACGGCTTGCCGCTAGTGGCGTTCGAGGACGTGGAAAGCCGCTTTCCGTCTGACCAGTTCGACATGTTCGTTGCGCTCAGCTACGCCAAGCGTAATTCGATCCGGGCAGAGAAATGCCTGTCTGCGCAAGGCAAGGGCTACAACCTGGCCAGTTATATCAGCTCGCGTGCGACGGTATTCCCCGGAACTCGTTTTGGGGACAACTGTTTTATCCTCGAGGACAACACCATCCAGCCGTTCGTACAGATCGGCAGCAACGTGACGCTGTGGAGCGGAAACCACATCGGCCACCACAGCATTGTGGACGACAACACGTTCATCACCTCGCACGTCGTGATCTCCGGCGGCGTCCACGTAGGCAAGAATTGCTTCATCGGGGTCAACACCACTGTGCGGGATCACGTCACCATCGGTGACCGCTGCCTGATCGGTGCGGGCTCGCTGATCCTGCATTCCACCGAACCGGCCTCGGTCTACGTGGCAGCCGACACCCCTATTTCCGTCAAGCCCTGATCCCACCGCATGGCGCTCATGCACTGGAAAAAGCTCGGGCACCTGTTCGCTCCAGACGGGAGCATCCATTGGATGCGCACGCATGCCGCGAACCCATTCGGGATCTGGATCGGCCCGGGTTTGCTGAAGGTCTTTTTCACCTCGCGCGATGAGCATCAGCGCTCGCATATCGCCAGCGTCATCGTGAACGTGGCCAAGGATTTTGAGCTGGGCAAGCCGGACAGCGAGCCGGTGCTGGCACCGGGACCACCGGGCGCATTCGACGACAGCGGCTGTGCCGTGGGTTGCGTGTTGCCGGTCGGCGACAGCGTGCGCCTTTACTATCTCGGATGGAATCTCAAGGTCACTGTTCCTTGGCTCAACAGCATCGGCTTGGCGATCCAGGGGATGGGCGGCGGTGCGTTCGAGCGCTATTCTCCGGCCCCGCTGATGGACCGCAGTCGTGAAGACCCTTTCAGCATTTCCTATCCAAGCGTCCTGCACGAAAATGGTCGATGGCGCATGTGGTATGGCTCCAACCTCCAGTGGGGTGAGCGAGCGGAGGACATGCAACATGTGATCAAGTACGCAGAGTCGCGGGACGGTCTGGAGTGGTCGCGCAGCGGGACAATTGCGGTGAACTTGGTCCACCGGAACGAGTTTGCACTCTCGAAACCGTTCGTCGTCCGCGATTTGGATCGCTACCGCATGTGGTACTCGTATCGTGGTCGCGGCGACATCAGCAGCTATCGCATCGGCTATGCGGAATCGATGGACGGCGTGGCGTGGACGCGGATGGACGCGAACGCCGGCATTGACGTCTCGGAGCACGGCTGGGACAGCGAAATGGTTTGCTACCCGTTTGTGTTCGACCATGCCGGCAGACGCTACATGCTCTACAACGGGAATGGATACGGCAGGACCGGATTCGGGGTCGCCGTGCTCGAGGAGTCGAACCCAAGCATGACCAACAAAGTGAGAACATAAGATGCGTAGCTGGGTAGCCTACTGCTTGGTGGCATCGACCGTCCTACTGACGGTAAGCGGCCAGTTCATCGTGAAATGGCAAGTGCTCCGCGCGGGAAGCGTTCCTACCGGATTGCAGCAGCAATTGAGGTTTATTGTCCAACTCCTTCTAGACCCTTGGGTGCTGTCCGCGTTCGCCGCCGCCTTCCTGGCGTCCATCACGTGGATGCTTGCCATGACCAAGCTCCAGCTCAGCCATGCCTATCCAATGACTGCGCTGACTTTCGTTCTGGTCGTACTGGGCAGTGCATTCGTCTTTCACGAGCAGCTCACCCCACTCAAGCTCGTGGGACTTGCCCTTATCGTGGCGGGTATCGTTGTCGGGAGCCAAGGATGAGACTGTGCCTCCAGTGCGCGCAGCCCTATGTCAGCAACGCCCCAACCTGCACTCATTGCAACCATTCCGAGAAGGTGGTTGATGGCGTACCCCGTTATGCACCTGAGATGGCGCTGAGCGGCGTTGGCTTCCGGCCCGAGTACTTCGATGAGCTCGCTGAGCTCGAGGCCAGGAATTTCTGGTTCCGCGGCCGCAATAACCTCGTCATCGACACGATCCGCCGGTTCTTTCCGGCGCCGCGCAACTTCCTCGAAGTCGGCTGTGGTACCGGCTTCGTACTATCGGGTATCGCCCGTGCATTCCCGCGCACGCAGTTGAGCGGAAGTGAGTTGTTTTTGGAAGGCCTGGTGCATGCGGCCCAGCGTCTACCCGAGGCGCACCTGATGCAGATGGACGCGCGCCGGATTCCCTATACCGCCGAGTTCGACCTGGTTGGCGCATTCGATGTCATCGAGCACATCGAGGACGACGATATCGTGCTGTTGGCCATCAACGAGGCATTGGTGCCAGGAGGTGGCGTCGTACTCACCGTTCCGCAGCACCCGTGGTTGTGGAGCCATTCGGACGACTATGCGTGCCACGTCCGCCGATATAGACGCGGCGAGCTCGAGGAAAAGCTGGCGCGCGCCGACTTCAACGTGGTGTACAGCACGTCGTTTGTCACCCTGCTCTTTCCGCTTCTGGCGCTGTCCCGTCTGTCTTCCCGCCAAGCCGCCGGTCCCAATCACGATCCCAGCGCCGAGCTGAAGCTCGGGAGGATCACCAATGCCATCCTGTACGCGGTAGTGCAGGTGGAGCGGCAGTTGATTCGGCTTGGAGTCCGTTTCCCGTTCGGCGGTACCCGCCTCGTTTTCGCAGTGAAGAATCCATGAGAATCCCCTTTAACAAGCCCTACATGACCGGCCAGGAACTGGCTTATATCGCCCAGGCCCATTCCAACGCACATCTGTCCGGCGACGGCCCCTTCACCAAGGACTGCAATGCCTGGCTTGAGAACGCCACGGGCTGCCGCAAGGCGCTGCTAACCCACTCGTGCACGGCGGCCCTCGAGATGTCGGCGATACTGCTGGACCTCCAGCCTGGCGACGAAGTCATCATGCCTTCGTTTACGTTCGTTTCTACAGCGAACGCCTTCGTTCTGCGCGGCGCGGTTCCAGTCTTTGTCGACATCCGTCCCGACACGCTAAACATCGATGAGCGACTCATTGAGGCAGCGATCACCTTGCGCACGCGCGCCATCTGCGTCGTTCATTACGCGGGCGTTTCGTGCGAGATGGATGCTATCTGCGCGATTGCTCGCAAGCACGGCCTTGCCGTCGTCGAGGACGCGGCGCAGGGAATGTTTTCCACTTACACAGGCCGTCCGCTGGGAAGCTTCGGCGAGTTGGGCGCGCTGAGCTTCCACGAAACCAAGAACGTCATCTCCGGCGAGGGCGGCGCCCTTCTCATTAACCACCCAGGGATGCTCGAGCGTGCCGAGATCATCCGCGAGAAAGGAACCAACCGCAGCAAGTTTTTGCGTGGTCAGGTCGACAAATACACCTGGGTGGACATCGGTTCGTCGTTTCTGCCCGGCGAAATCATCGCCGCATTCCTGAAAGCCCAGCTCGAGCAGGCTCAGGTGATCACGGAGCGGCGGATGGCGATCTGGGACCGCTACCACGATTGGGCCAAAGTGCACGAGGACGCCGGGCGGGCGCGGCGCCCCATCATTCCCGCACACTGCCAGCACAACGCGCACATGTACTACCTCCTGATGCCGGACCTTGCGGCTCGGACGAGGTTCATCAACGCGCTCAAGGTCCGGGGAATCGGGGCGGTGTTCCACTACATCCCCCTGCATAGCGCTCCGGCAGGCCAGCGCTACGGACGCACGTCCGGCCAGCTCCCGGTCACCGATGCGACAAGCGAACACTTGGTGCGGCTGCCGCTTTGGGCCGGCATGGAGGTCCACCTGGACGAAGTGCTTGAGGCCGCCGACACTGCGTTGAGTGCCTGACGGCCCGCGGACGAGTTCCAGGTCGGATAACGGTGCAGTGCTGGTCGTTCCGGGCTCGTACCAGCATTCAGATGCCCCGATGACGAATACATGCAGGCTTCGGCGATACCGGCCGAGTGCCCGGCAGGTTCACTGGTCGTTTTCGATAGCACACTGTGGCATGCCGCCGGCGCGAACTTTTCTGGACTGGGCCGCTACGCGATCAATCTCCAGTTCACCTGCTCTTGGATTAATTAAGCAGCAAATCAACTATATGCGGCAATTGACGCTAGTGCACTAGATTATTCCCTGAGCGTTCTCGTCAGTTACTTGGCATGCACGCGGCTTGTCACCAGTTTGGATGAGTATTATCGACCGCCGCAGGAAGGACTATACCGCTCTGGCCGAGGCTAAAGCACTGTAAATGCCGCTACACTCAAAGAATCCAGCACAGCACCTTCATCGCCCACGATGATCTTCGGTCCCTTGCCTCAGCGGTAAGGCCGGGCCACCCTGCGGCCTTGTGCGACGAGTTACGGAAATATCTGAGATTGAGAAGGCCAACATACGCGGATCACCAGTGCCGGGTGAGCATGCTGATTCAGTGGTGGTAATCGGAAGTGTCGACGTTCCAGACGAAAGGACCGTATCCAACGTCACCGTCGTCGACTGTCCGGCCTGAAGCACGGCATTCTTGCTGGATGTTCCGGCCCCCACGGTCACGCGCCGCGGACATAACGTCGCCACCTTCATTGAAATGCGGACCGGCGCGGATATTCCGTCCCGGCTGGTCAAGCTGAGTGAGGCGTTGCCCTTGCTCCAGCTCCATTTGTGTGCTGTATCAGCGCCCTCCCAACCAAAAAACCCCTCACCCAGCTCTATCCCGTATTCACCAAGGCGTGGAATGTCCGGGTAGTAGCTAAACACCAAGTTGTCCACGTCGATCTTCCAATCGGCCCGTACAGTGACCGATGGAAAATCGTCGTCCTGCTGGCTCATGTCGATCGCGGCGGCGAAAAAACTGTCGGCAGCATTGGCAATCGGGACGCCCTCCACCAATACATTTGGTTCGATAGACTCGCCGTCGGACAACGTGCCAACCAAATTCACCTTGCGGTTTCTTCCGTAGCTATACACCACGACAACATTGCTTCTTACGCCCGAGCCGTTCGAGATGTCCACCTGATCTTTGATGGGCGCGTAGATAAGGAACTGGTTGTCGGTGTGTGGCTCCTGTAGATACTTCATGTAAACGACGCTTCCAGTCGGTGCCGCGCGAGCTTGAGCGGCGTCGGACGTCACCAATACCTTCTTGCCGGATCTTCTACTGAAGTACTCCGACCAATAGGCAGGGTGAATCGCCACTATGCCCCTCGCGCTGAAAAGACTAGGGGCCAGAATCGTCGAATTATTGGGAAGCGCTCGGAATTCCTTGGTAAGCAGAAAATTGTCCACTACTTTCCACTTTATGTTGGACAGGCGCTCGTCCTGAGTGACGTAGTAGTTGTTGAAGTCAGTAACCAAACTGATCGCAGCGGTCAGTGCCGCCACTACAAATATCAGCACCCTCTTGGCCCCTATCCGTGCCTGCAGGTGTCCGAGCAGCCAAGTAATAAACAGCGCAAGAAAGAAAATAATCGCGATGTACGAGTAGTAGGTGTGGACGAAGGATGTGCTGCCGCCTTCCACCCAGCCGCGGTATTTTTCGGTGAGCGAAAGCAAGACATTGGGCAGGAATACGCAAACAAGCGAAATTACTAATCCCCATCGCAGGAATGTCGGCCGCGGCCGTAGCGCCAGTTGGCAAAGGATGAGCCCAACGGCATACGCCGTAATCGCGGATTTGACGATCCACTCCACCCGGAGCTCAGATGCCAAAGTACTTAGGTCATACTGCGAGAGCCCATAGCTTGTCATCAGGTTCCCATGCTGACGAGCCACCAAGGCCTCGAATCCCGGGAATGCGGACATCGAGTACGTCCAGACAACGTTGATCATTCTGGACAGCCCGCTCGCACTTGGAATATTCCCTTCGTATTGCGAGGGGAACGCCAGTCGCCAGGCCACATAGAGGAAGAGGTACGCGAACAGCGCCGCGGCAACCGGCAGGACTTTCTTCGCGGCAGTTGCCAGCCCCCGAAAGCGTCCACCAGCAACGCCATTTCGCGCACGCTCATGGACGGCAGCAATGACGACGAATACGGGGAAAAACAGAACGAAGTGCTCACCGGATAGGGAGAGGAAATAGAGAGCGGCGGCCAAAAGGCCGTAAAGGCCGCCTTTCTCCAAGTACTTGATGAAACTAGCGACCGAACCTAGAAATGCAATCGCGAGCATGTTGATCAATAATGGATACGATGTCAGAGCGTTGTGATTCCAATTATTCTGTACAAACGCCAAAAAGAGGACTACTGCCAGCGCCCCCAAGGGCGTTGACCTGTAAATACCACGCAAGAATACAAACACCATCAGCAATAGCAGGGCAGGCCCTGCGAACCTGATGGCGTTGTAATAAATAGGATTGTCAAACAGATACGGGGCAACCAGCAGTGGCGTACCGAAGAAGAACCCGATTCGTCCTTGCTCTTTCGCATAATGCAGTGGACTGATCGTGTGCCAGTCCGACGCGATGGCGAGGTCATCGTTCGTCGTGAAGCCTGTAGACAAAAGCGGAAAATACGTTAACAGGAACATCAGCCCAATCATCAGCAGGATGATTTTATTTTGTGCGGCGGATTCGTTTTGGATGGGAAGTACTGGTGTTTCCATATATGTCCTAGATGCGTACAAAGCCGTCAGTTCTCAGGCATCGCTGCAGTCGCCTCGAAAGATTACCGAGCTTGGCGGATCTCCCTTTCGAACGACGCTGGGCGAGCTCGCCATGCTGGTTACGTCGTCCACCCGGCGTTACACCAGTTGTTCTGCCGGATAACTCCGATACAGCCAATCCGGACGTTTAGGATGCGGCTCGCGCTCTTTACGCCAACGCGTGAACAAATATTGTCCCAAGTCATATTCTCGATTCGGTGTGGCCGCAATAATGCTTCGTACAACGTCAGCAGTCATTTTCTCCATTGGCCGATCGGGCCCAACGTTGGCGGTATAGCTGATCTCGGCGACAAACCCGCAATGATCCATCAACAAGTGAAGTTCGTGACGAGTGTATTCCCGGTTATGGCGTCCGTATGGACCGTATCCAGAGTAAGGATCGTAAATGTTGCGACCTTCACAGAAAGCAATCACATTCTCAAGACGAGTTGCATTGGGCGTCGTCAATATAATATGTCCACCCATCTTCGTGACTCTGGATAGCTCTTTCAGCGGAGCCAGAGGGTCATTCGTCATGTGTTCAAGTACTTCACAGAACAGGACAAGGTCGAATCTCTCGTCAGCGAAGGGTACGCTATCGGTTTCCACATTTACGTGCGGAGACTCAAGCACTACGCTCTGACGAACACCATCGAACCCATCGAACTCCACGCGTTGCCTCACCAAATCGCCAAGTCCTGAACCAAAATAATTAATCATAGACAAAGTGTATTCTGGTCGGAACTGCTTGATCAGCATTGTGGTGAAGTAGGGATTAGAGCCGATCTCGAGCAGTTCACCCGCCCCTGCCGGGATAAGATCAAGCGTTCGGATGAACCTCTCGCAGTCAGCATATGCATAGTTGCGCAGCTCGCCAGCCGGGCTATTGTCAATGCTCTGCGAAACCATCGCCTCACGAATTGCGTAGAGACTGAGATTACCTGGCAGCTCAAGAGGAGGCTGATAGTCGCGCGGATCAACCGCTGGCGAGTCAAGTCTTTTTTCGAGAGATTCGTGCTCGATCGCCATTTCATATTCTCCTGACATCACAGCCACTTGTGCAAAGTAAAATTACGGCGTGCGGCCAATTGGTGCACCAAAAGTTTCGCCAAGGTTGTATTAACTAACCACGCAAGAATCTCTAAATCTTGATTGAGTGCCCTGACACATGGAAAGGGAAGCTAGAGCAAAGCCTTGACTATGGCTTTCGAGGATTCGCGCCAAGTCATCGTCCTGATGCCGGCCGGACGCAGCCAGTTTCCCCGCGATGTGCCCGCGCGGATATGTTGGGCCAGATCTTCGGAATCACCGCAGCGAAAATAGACGGCCTCCTCGCCCGCGATTTCGTGGAAGACCGGAATGTCGCTGAGGATCAGCGGCACACCTTGGCTACCGGCTTCGACGATCGGCAAACCGAAACCCTCGGCAATCGATGCCTGGATCAGCGCGGTGGTGCGCTTGAGCAACTGCTGCAAGTCGCCATCGGAGGCGCTCTCCAACCAGAACAAACGCTTGCCCGTTTCCCGGTGTCGACGCAACTTGTCGGCCAGCACGTCCACGTTCCAGCCTACTTTTCCAACGATCACCAGTGCCACGTCAATGCCCTCACGCCAGACCTTTTCAAACGCATCGAGGATAGTGGCGTGGTCCTTCCGTGGTTCCACCGTGCCCAGCGCAAGGAGGAAGGGCCTGTCGCCGATGGCCTCGATCGCTTCTTGCGTGGCCGCCGTGGTGGGCAATATCCGACCCGACTCCAGATCGCTACCCAAGTGCACGCTTCGGGTCCACGGCCTTCGCGCGTCGCCTTCTATAACCTCGTCGACAAAGTGTTCCAAATCGACGCGGGTCGCCTCGGAAATGCAAACAAAACCGTCCGTCTTACGTATGGCATGGGTCAACCAAGCCCTGAACACCGGGGGCATACCCGGGTGGCATGTTTCCGGTTCCCTGATCGGGACGAGGTCGTACACCATCCACACAACTTCGCCGCCAGCGCGCCAAACCTCTTCCAAGAAGGGATCGAAACGTTCCGGCCATTCCCAAGTCGAGTCGAGCATGAAAACGATGTCGTTCGGCAACGCTTCGATGAGTTCGTCGTCCCCCGCCAAATCCAGCCCGAGTTCACTGCGGGCAAAATCCCTTGCGCTACGGATGCCGGTCTCCGTCCAGCGGATCGGGACAATGTCGAAATCTCTCCGCTCTCGCGCCTCAGCAACCATGCCGATGCAGTAGTTGCGCACGACGCGTTGTATGCCCGTGCGCGCCTCGGTGATGACCACGCACGTCATGTCTATCAAGATGCGCCGACGGCCGGACTGGGCTATGGCGTTCAAACCGTGGACGACCTGCAGTTCTCCGCTGGAGCCGGCTGCCTGCAGGCCATCAGCCAACACGAGGATGTCCGCGTCGGAAGGTGTCCACTCCATCTGCCATCGGCGCGTCGCGTTTGCCAATTCCGCCATCGCATCCACCGCAGCCTCCGCGCAACGGCTCCATGTAAAGGTTGCCGCATGTTCCGCCAACCCTTCGGTCAATTTCGATCTGAAGTGGTCATCGGTCAGAGCCCGATGAAGCAACGAAGCCGCTTCGACGGTATCGCGCGGATCAAACATCGCGTCGTCCATCGGAACGACTTCCGACAGAGCCCCCAGACGCGAGGACAACGTGGGCGTGCCAAATGCCATCGCTTCCAGTACCGGCAAGCCAAACCCTTCGTATAGTGAAGGAAAGAAGAAGACGCGGCACGCACGGTAGAGCATGGCCAGCGTCGCATCGCTGACGCGGCCGAGCACCACGACCTGGTGGGCGATATGACTGAAACGTCCAGCGAGCACCTCGTGGACATCGTCTCCCACCTGAGTCAGGACGAGTTGATGCACGCTCCGAACCGGGTTGGGTAGTGCTGCAAACGCTTCGATGGCCCCAATATTGTTCTTGCGCCAGTCCGCGTTACCTACCGTGAGCACGAACGGACAGGTAATGCCGTACTTCTCGAGGGAACCCGCGTCGCCCGGTGCCGCGCCGAGGGGATGCACAATTTCCGCGTTCAATCCCGCACCGATCACCCGGATACGAGACGCGTCGATGCCAAGTTGACTGATCAGATCGTCACGCGTCGATTCGGATATTGCCAAGTACAAGTCGAACGATCTGAAGTCCTCAAGCTTCTTGCGGTACCACGGCGTGAATGTGGAGTCGGTCGGCAAATACCGCTCCGGAAACAGCAACGGAATGAGGTCGTATGCGATCACGGCGGTTGGAATGCCATCGAGACTGTTCCGATCCAGCGCGGTGATGACGCCCGCGCCGCCGTCGAAGCCTTCAAAGAAGCTCGTCACCATCAGGGCATCCGCGCCCAAAGACTGTATAAACCGAGACCGCAGCAAGGCCGCCGTACGCGTGAAACTCACGATGGAATCGGTAACTCCCACTTGGCCGATCGGATAGTGATAGGTCAAGGCCGGTGCCTCGACTCCAGCACTCCGCAAACGTCCGCGGAGGTCTCGTGTTCTGGTGCGATCACCCGAGTCCATCGTCAGCACGATGTCGGTGCTCTCGTCCTTAATGGCAACCATGGTGCTCGCAAGACTAAACGCGTAGCGCCCGATGCCTCTATCCCTGGAGTCGGTCTGACACGACTGCAGATCGAGAGCGATCTTCATTCTTTAGCCTCTTGTTGTGTTGTTGACCGCTGGCTATCGAGACAGGCGCAGCAGATCGGCGTCCACCATCATGGTGATCAGTTGTTCCAGCGAGGTCTTCGGACTCCAGCCGAGCTTGGCCATTGCCTTGGCAGGGTTGCCCAGCAACACATCGACTTCCGCAGGGCGGAAGAACTTTGGATCGACCACCACATAGTCCCCGGCGCTGAGACCGACATGGCGGAACGCGATCTCGCACATGTCCCGAACGGTGGTGGTCAGACCGGTCGCGATCACGTAATCGTCGCCCCTTGGCTGCTGCGTCATCAACCACATCGCTTCGACGTAGTCGCCGGCAAAGCCCCAGTCGCGTTTGGCGTCGATGTTGCCCAACCGCAGCTCCTTCTGCTGTCCTAGCTTGATACGGGCCGCCGCATCGGTGACCTTGCGGGTTACGAATTCGATGCCACGCAGTGGCGACTCGTGGTTGAACAGGATGCCGCTGGACGCGTGCAAATTGAAGCTCTCGCGGTAGTTGACGGTCGCCCAATGCGCCATCAGCTTGGCAACGCCGTACGGGCTACGCGGATAGAACGGTGTTTTCTCGTCCTGCATCTCGGCTTGGATAAGGCCGAACATTTCACTGGTGGATGCCTGATAAAAACGGGCTTCCGGGTTGGCGATGCGAACGGCTTCCAGGACGTTGATCGCGCCGACGCCGCTGACCTGTGCGGTGAGGACGGGTTGTTGCCAGGAACTGCCCACGAAGCTCTGTGCGGCGAGGTTGTAGACCTCGTCCGCTTTCGAGGTTTCCATCGCACGTATCAACGAAGACAAGTCCATCAGGTCGCCTTCGATATAGCTTATTTCCGTGTCCACACCCAGCTCACGCAAGCGCCAACGCATGTCTGAACCTCGGCGAGCGACCAGCCCATGGACGTTGTAGCCTTTTTCCAGCAGCAGTTTGGCCAGATAGGCTCCATCCTGGCCGGTGATGCCGGTGATCAGCGCGTTCTTGTGGGTGCTCATTTTTTTGTGCAGTCCTGGAATTGATCGAGAATATTCTGGAGGGTCGTTTCAAGCGAAATGGTCGGCGCCCAGCCGGTGTGTTCCTGAATCCGCGTAATGCTGGCCAACATGCGCCGCTGTTCGGCAGGGCGCAGCCTCGATGGATCCTGGCGTATCTCCGCGTCAACCGCAGCCAGCTTCATGAGCATCTGCAGAAGCTCGCGCACACTCCGCTCGCGCCCTGAACCGATCAAGTACGTCTCGCCCGCACGACCGTGCTGCAGAAGTGCAGCGTAGGCCTTGACCACATCACGTACATCGGTGAAATCGCGGGTGACGTCGATGTCGCCCGCGTCGATGATCGCGGGCTGTTGTCCGGCAGCGATCGACGCGACCTGTGAGGCAAGTGCGGGAACGACGAACTGCTCATTCTGCCCGGGACCGATGTGGTTGAACGGACGCGCGATGATGACATCAAGCCCTTCGCTGCGGTGCCACTGGGCGCACAGCAATTCGGCTGAC
The DNA here is from genome assembly GCA_037720875.1 of Luteimonas sp. Lineage (GTDB taxonomy): Bacteria > Pseudomonadota > Gammaproteobacteria > Xanthomonadales > Xanthomonadaceae > JALYOU01. The sequence goes on from JBBJNO010000001.1 coordinate 46,383, forward strand.
AACTTGCTCACGGCGTACGGACTGCGAGGCTCGGGCAAACGCGCCTCAGTGACCGGCAGCGCATCATCGGGCACCCGGCCGTAGACGTCGCCCGAACTCACAAACAGCATGCGACCGCGAAATTCCGTGGCCTTCAGCGCCTGGAGCAGGTTCAGGGTTCCGAACAAGTTGACTTCAAATGTGCCTTGCGGGTCGGTGAACGACTCCGGCACGAAACTGCGCGCAGCCAGATGGATCACAGCGTCGGGCCGGACTTCGGCGACTGCCTGACGGACTGCATCGGCATCGCGGACGTCCAGCGTCGCGGCCGCCGGGAAAAGTTCGCAACGACCAAACTCACCCTGCTTTATTGCAGCAGCGAGATGTCGGCCTACGAAACCGCCCGCCCCTGTCACGAACAGACGGTTCATCGGGCCCTTGCTGCTCGTTTCTTTGCTGCGGGCCGGCGTTCACGTTTGGCCGGGGCGAGGCGCTTGCGCCCGATCACCGCGTAGTCGGGAGCCTGGCTGAGGAGGGCGCCGAAGGCATTG
>JBBJNO010000058.1:0-11073 GCA_037720875.1 Luteimonas sp.
CGCGCTCGATGTTCGACAGACCCATGATCTCCATTTCAAACCGCAGGTCTTCAATCAGCCGTTCGGCTTCGGTGCGCTCGCCTGCGATTTTCTCGGCAACGATTGAATGCTGTTGCGCGAGGAATGCTTTTGCCGAAGCGAGGTCACGATCCGCGACTTCGCCGGTACGCGCGAGCTTTTCAAGCTCTTCCACGTTGCGCTTGTGCTCCAGCTCCGCCTGCGCCAGCGGCCCCGCCATTTCGGCGGTCAAATCCTCCAGCGTGCGGGTAAAGGATTGCTTGGCGTCATCTGTCTTCCTGACTTGTTCCTCAAGATCGCGCTGCGCCTTTTCCTGATCGCGCAATGCGTCGGCAACCGCCCGTGAAGCATCACTGCGTCCTGTGCTCGCGGTTGATCGCCCAGCCGATTTTGCTTTTGGTTTGTCTGTATCGCCCAACAGCGCCGCCAGTTTCTTCTGACGCTCACGCGCGCTGCGTATCGCTGCGGCCTGCTCTTGCAGCTGTGCCGCTTCCATCGTCGCGCTGGGTGCCAGCAGGGGGCCGTCATAGGCGCGGTACGGCTTCTTTTTCTCATCCTTGAACAGCGCATTGGGGCCGCGCGGATTGACCAGCCGATCCAGCCCCTGCCCTGAAAGGGCCGAGCCCTGCTTATAAGTCGCAGTGCCTTGCTTGATTTGTGAAAAATCGCCTTGCTGGATTCCGTTGAGAATTTCCCGGAAGCCCTGCGCCTGCCCGGCCAAGCCACGCAAGGTATTCGTAACACCCGAAATCAAGGTAGCGGACGACTCAGCCGCCGTCCCGATGATGCGGAACCCATCAGCTATGGTGTGGGCCACGCTGCCCACTTGATCGCCTTCTCGCACCAGCGCGAGGAACTGTTCCGTGAGTCGCACAAGATCAGGCAACAAGTCAGCGGCGACCTGCCGCCATAGCGCATCGGCCGCTGTTTTAAGCCGTCTCAGATTGTCATTGAACAGCTCGGCGCTTTCGCCCGCTTCCGTAGTCAGCAAGCCGCCGAACCGCTCTAGTTCGTCACCACTATCCCGGATCGCATCGCCGCCATCCTTGATCAGCGGAATGATGTTCTGGAAGCCGCGTCCGAATATCGCCATACCCGCAGCAATCGCTTCGGAACCTCCACCGAGTTCCTTGAACCTGTCGGCAAAATCACGTAGCACGTCATCTGCGCTGCGCAACCGCACAATGCCGTCAACTGTTTCCGTGATGCTGATTCCCAGCGCATCAAACATTTTGGCCTGTTGCGATGACGCATCCATCGCAGCCGCCTGCGACTTGATCAGCTTTCCGAGCGATCCCTGAAGATTCTCCATCGAAACGTCGGCGAGGCTTGCGGCGTACGTCAGCCGTGAAAATTCCTCCGTCGGCAGACCTACTTTCTGCGCCGACTTCGACAGCTCATCCATGCTGTCAATCGTGCGCTTGATCGACACAGCAGCAGCGGAAACACCTGCGGCAATGGCAAGCCCCATCGCCTTGCCAACCGCCTTGACCTGAGACTCAAGGCGCAAGGCATCCCGTTCCATCTTCTTTGTGTCGCGCTCCATGATGCGCGCAGCACGGCCCATGTCGCTTTCAAAGGAAGCCATCGCCGCTTCAATCGCAATGCTGATCTTGCCAAGTGACATTGAAGATTCCTAAAAAGAAAAACCCCGCAGGCGCGGGGTCATGGGTTCGCTGGGTTGGAGACGTATCCCATCATTCGGAGTTCATCCGTTGACAGTTCAGAGGCTGGCCCCGTATCCCACGGCTCATGGGCAATCAAATAATCCGCTGCGGACTTGCCTTCCTCGCCTTGCTGGCGGCTGCGGTTGAAAGTCACCGCTGTCAGTTGCGCGATGCCTACTTCAATGCGTTGCTCGATTGTCGGTTCAGTCGCCAGAAACGACAGGTACAAATCGATCACCGAATCCGGCCATTGCCACAGGACTTGAATAGGCACCTTGAGAATCAGCGACAACCGCAACAACGCCCGCAGGCGTGGCTGATCCGTCAGGACTTTCCCGGCTCGTCATCATCCTTGTTGACGGCATCGGCATGCGCCGCCAGCTGATTAACCAGCCAGTCCGGCTCAGCTGAGACTTCGGCCACGCTGTCAAACAACAAAGTACCTTGCTCGTCGCACGCGCTAAAGCGCACCAGCAAATGACGATTCTTCAGCAAATCGCCCATGTCCATTTCCATCGTGCTTTTTGTGCCGATCTGCACCTTTTGTCCGCTCACCAACTGCACGCGCTCACCGGCCGTGATGCGCTTGAAATACACCTTGCGACTCTTGCCGTTGAACTTGACCTCGCGGACTGCCGGGGCGTCTTCGCCCCGGATATCGCTGAAATACTCTTTCATGTCAGCCTCATTGGATTAAGCGGTTTTCCAAACACGCGACACGCCGCCACTGATCGCAAGCGCCACGTTGACGCTCACCACGCCGTCCAGCCCAATGGATTCGCGGAAGGACTTCACGCCCGCCAGAAACCGTTGCGTGCTACGCGCTGTAGCGGCAGGGGCGACGACGGCGTTGGCTGCGGCCGTAGGCGGTACAGTGCCGTCGCTGTAGCCGATCAGCCACGAATACCGCGTGCCATTGCCTGCATTGGTTTCCAGGAATTGATGCGCTGGCGATCCCGGATCAAGATTGATCGTCAGCCCAACGTCGCCGACATCCGGCAGGCCCGGGATCTTTTCAACGGCGGTTGAATCAAGGTTCGATGTCACGATGTCAGATGATTGTTTGCCAAAGTCACCATAGCCGGTGACGTTACCGATTTTCAGGACGGTCATGGCTCCGTTGGCAACCCAGATTTCAGTACCCTGCGAGCGAAGTTCGTTCGACATTTCATTTTCCTTTCAAGAACAAAACCCGACAAGCGGGCAATAAAAAACCGCCATCACGGCGGTCACGTACAGGCAATGCCTGATTCTTAGCGTAGCGTGTGGAAATTCCAGTCATACCCATACCGATAGAGCTTGGTGTCGGGTTCGTAGTCGTCCGCAAAAATGTTCAGGCAGTAGGCATGGGGTTCAAGCGCATCGCGCACCAATGCTGCAATGGCTTTTGCTGAAGCGGCCGAAACAGCCCAGATGTCGATCTGCACACGGAACACATCCATCCCCGGCCTGTCGGCAAGGTAATTTTCCGGGCCGCCGCTAATGATCTGCCAGGTGATATAGGGCGCAATGGGCGATTCGCCCGCGTAACTCTGCCCCTTGATGCGCGCAGCTGGCACCAGCGCCGTCACGGCCGCATCGCCGGACAAGATCGCATAGACAGGAGGAGACATTGCCATTAGCTTGACCTCCCCAGCTTCCGTTCCGCAGCCTCGACCGCTTTCAGAAACTTGGCGCTGAACACGCGCAAGGCCTCATCCTTTTTCCCGGACAGGGCGGGCCGCAGGAACGGTCGCGCCTTCATTTTGGACGTGCCGAGTTCGATCATGCGTCCGTACCAGACTTGCCCTTCGGTGCGCACCGTCTTGCCTGCCCGGCCACCCCGCCGATTACTCGACAGCTTGCGGGTGCCACCACGCATGCCAATATCGTAGCGCTCGATTGCGCCAACGGATTTTGGATTGCGATGCCGCTTGGTGATGATGTTTTCGCTGAGCTTGACCCCATCGAGATTGCTGTCGGTGCGGGTTTTCGATTTCAGGATCAGCACCGCTTCTTTCTGCAACACCTTTGCCGCTTGAAACAAGGCAGAGCGCAACGGGCCACCGCCTTTCGATCCCAATTCGGCAGGCAGGGCACGCAAGCGCCGTCCGGTTTCATCCACTCCAGTGACCTTAGCCATCGCTGACACCGCCGCCGACCATCAAGGTCAGCTCGCGCCGGGCCGTGGCGTCGCCCTGCGGTGGAGCCTTGATCTCATAAGTAGTTCCGTCCCAAATCACGCGATGACCTGCGGTGATGCCCGGCTGATACCGGATCACAAAACGGCCAACCACCTCGGCACGGATCGCCTCTCCCGCCAGATACTCGCGGCCAGGGCCGGGAAGCCACTGCGCCGCGACATTCGCCGCGTCCGCCCACGCGACAGTCACGTCGCCATTTGCATCTCGCGTTTCGGTGCGCCCCTGTATCGTGATCCGGTGCCGCAAGTCTTGGCTGCGCATAGATCAGACCCCCAAATTGAGCCTGAATGGCCATGCCAACGCATGCGCCGCATCCCGCAATTTCACGGCATCTTCCGCATTGGCTTCGTATTCGGCCTGCACCCGTAGCAGGATCGCCGACTTCAGCCCTTCCGGGATCAGCGCCGGGGCCGTGGCGAACTCGATGTTCACCGACGTTCCATACGGCCATGCGCTCACCGCAGACAACGTGCGGCGATCCGGATCGAACAGGTAGCTTGGAGCCGCCAACACGATCCGCACGTTGCTGGCGTCCACATAACTGACAGACGACACCGCAGACACCGGCCACAGCGGCAGCTCGACCGGATTGTCGAACTGCGATTGCACCAGTCGATAGGTCGCTGTCGCCAATGCCCTGCCTGTCGTCAGTTCAACGTACTCCCGCGCCGCTGCGATCTGGCGACCGATCAACCCGTCATCCGACGCATGGGTCAGACGCAGATGCGCCTTCGCCTCGGCAACAGTCACAGGCTCACTGGTCGCAGCGGTCAGCGGAATCAGCATTTACTTGGCCTTGCGCTTTTGCACGGTCTCTTCCGCATCGACCGGAAGCGTCGTCCCGCTAATTACCCCGGCCTCTTTCAATTCTTCCACGTGGGCCTTGTTTCTATCGTCCGGCTCAATCTCGAACACGTCACCGACTTGATAACTTCCAATCTGCACACTGGTGAACGCCTGCAATGCCTTGAGCTTCATCACTTGCCCCCCGTCTTGCCGCGTGAAACCGTGCCGGTCGTGACCGCCTGCGTAGTACGCGCGGGAGCCGTGATCGGATTGACCGCCTTGTTGGATGGAGCCGCAGCCTCGGCCTTGTTTTCAGGCGCGGCTGACTCAGCCTTGTTGCCGCTGACTTCCACGGCGGAACCGGCTTCGATCAATTCGCGGGCGCGGAAGTCGTCCATCTCGGCGATCATTCCGCGACGTGGGTCTTTGCTACTGAACTTGATTTTCATCAGGAGTCTCCAAAAGAAACCCCGGCCAAAGCCGGGGTCTCCTAATACCTCATGCCGTGAGGTTCGGTTGGTTACAACACGTTGCCCATGTCGCCATAAATAAAGGCCTGGGGGCGATACACCGCCAAAGCCAAACGCTCTTCGGCCAAAATCGTGACGAGATTCATAACGAAGTCATTTTCGTTCTCAGTCGCCACTTCCACGCGAGCCAGCCAGCGATCAAACAACTGAGCACCGAGCTTGAACGCACCGACCAGGAACTTATCGACCGGAATCGCCTGCGTTGCCACAACGGGCAAGTTCCACAAGGTGGGCTGTGCGGTGCCCTGCGGCTGGCCGATGATGTAGCGGCCCTGGCCGTCCTTCGCCGTTTCGATACGCGCCCAGTCCGTCGGGTGCAGAACCGTGCCGGTCGCCGGATACTCGGCAATCACTGCCTGCAACATCGCAAACCGCAGCTGATCAAGCTCTTTCGTTGTGCCCACAGGAGCGGTCAGACCCGTCGGCAAGGCATAGGCCGTAGCCTGCGGGATGATCCCGAGCAGGTTCTGGCCGGTGCCGTCACCGTTGAGAATCTGCGCTTCCTCGCGGAATGCGAGGCCGTAACGCAGACGACCGTCGATGTAGCTTGCCAGCATCGAAGAGTCGCTGAGAATCTGACGCGACGCCTTGACGTAGTGAGCGATGACCTTTGCGGTCGTGCTCACCAGGTCGAACGTGATGTCAGACTGCGGCTTTGCCAGACCTTCGCCGACGTTCGCTGCGTTGTTAACGAAGCCGGTTTCCTTCACGTACTCCAGCGAGTTGCCATCCATGCGCCCCGGAGTAATCAAGTCACGCACCGTCATGCGACGGTCGGGCGGCGCGACGATACCGGGAACGCGAGTCGTCTGTACCGTTGAACCTGCCGCGCCAACGCCCGTGGTTCCCAGCGTGATCGTCGCTTTCTGCTGCATGTCCACACGACCACGCGGCATCGGCATATCGGCGAACTTCTTGAACTGCTCGGTAGCGACGAACTGTTCGCCGAGCGACTTCGCTTCGTGACCGTCGTCATCGTCCGCGGCACGCCGGGCCATCTTTTGTTCGATGGCTTCGATCTGGGCAGTCAGCCCATTCATTTTGATTAGCTGTTCGTCGGCTTGATGCTTCACGTCTTCCGTGACTTTCTCGCCTGCGGACATCTTGCCAGTGATGTCTTGGCCAAGTGCCTTGACCTCATCAATGGATTTCTTGAGTGCCTCCGCAAGTTGCGGGAGGTCTTTGCTGTCACCGTCTGCCATGTCGTACTCCGAATTAGGAAATGAGGATGGCCAGCGCTCGGCTGACCTGATCAATCGCCTCACTGTCGGAATCACTCCGGGCAATGGACTTAATGCGCGACACAAGGGTCACGGCTTGCTTCTTCGAGAGACCACCTGCATCGCGCAGGTATTCCTCAACCTCGGCCAGGTTTTGCAATTCTTCGATGGACTTCACTGCGTTCACCGTAGCGGCCTCGTTGGCTGGAAACGTCACGATGGAGACTTCGTAGAGTTTCAATTCGAGCAGGCGTCGCACGCCGGACTTCGCGTCGGTTTCGTCGCGCACGACGCTGTAGCCAATCGACAGGCCGCTAATCACACCAGCCTTCAGCAGCGCGTGGGTTTCGCGCGATTGCTGTACGTCGCCGATCAGCAAACGACCCTCGACATACAGGCCATTTTCATCCTCGCGCATGAGCGTGAACACGCCGATGGGCTTGTCGCTGCTGTGATTCCACAGCACAGGCGGCAGTCTGCCCTTCGCAGACCAGTCGTTGATCGACTTCAAGAACGCACCGGACTTGACCACCTCGCGGTAGCTGTCCAGCACCTCGAATACGCTTCCGTAGCCCGAAAAAAAACCGTCATCGTTGACGGCTTTGATTTCGAAAGGGATGTCTAGGTGTTTATGTTTCATGTTGTTTCCTTTTTCGGAACAGGCGCGGCATTGCCGTCACCCAGTTGATCCAACGGGGTCAAGTTCAACTGCACTGTCAGCTCATCGCCACCTTCCACGTCCGGCAACTCTTCCAAGCCGCGGACATAATTGCGACTGAACACGCCGTTTTGCAGCATGGTTGAATAGAACGATGCGCGCGCTGCTACATCGGCTCGCAGCATTCCCTCGAATGCAAACCTGATCTCGAACCTCTGCCGTTCCTCTGGCGTCATCAGCTTGCGACGCATCGCCTGTTCCATGCGCACCAACGTCGGGCGCAAGGAATAGGTCAGAAATCCTCGGTTCAATCCGTCCAGGCTCGATGCCCAGGACGACGCCTTGTCGGTATGCCCGATCAACGGTGGCGGCACGCGGAACGCACGGCAGATTTCCTCGATCCCGAAGTAGCGCGACTCAAGTAACTGGGCGTCATGCGGATTCATGCGAATCCCTTGGCTCGATGCAGGCTCGAGGCCTGCCTCAAGCACCATCCATTTACCTGCGTTTTCAGCCAGTCCGAAGTTTCCGAGGCTCGTACGCAGACGATCACGCTGATCGACCGTCAGCGTTTGCGCGCCTGTTTTCAGAAACCCGCCAACCTTCAATCCGTTTCGCCACTCACGCGAAGCTGCCAAGTTGGCGTCCATCAGGCCGCCCATCGTCTCGGCGGCGTACTGGATTGGAGACAATCCGATCAGTCCGTCAAGCGTGAAGCCCTTGAAATGCAGGATGTCGTCCGCGGATATTTCTTCAGTGCTGCCTTTTTTTTGCAACTCGTAGACCAGATGACCATCACTACGCCTGCGCATCGTCACGCGATCAGGTGCGAGAGGGATCAGCGAAACGATGCGCTTGCCTTCACGCTCGATCATGGAATAGCCGTTGCCCCACAGGTCAACGCTGGCGATCTGCATTTCCAGCCACTCGCTGGATGTCATGTCCGCATTTGGTGCGTCGTGCAGCAGCCGGTACAGGGGTTCATCCTTCACAAGCCGCTTCTGATTGTCACGAACATGCAGCGGCAACGATGAAACGGTCGCGCTTCGGAGACCGACGCAACCCCACACCGCTGACAGACGCAGTGCAGACTCAGCGGATACCCCTGAGCCAGATGGCGTTGTGTGCACATCGAACGGATGCGCGCGCTCGCCTTCAGACAATCGCGGGCGTCCACTCACCCGGCTCCACAAGCGATCCCAGAAGCCCGTATCGGCCAGTCCGGCCGACTTGGTGAGCATAGCCATCAGGCGATCACGATGTTGGCGAGGTAATCGTCAATGTCCACGGGTGCCTCCTGTTGGCCGCCGATACTCGCTGCGCCCATTGCCATTGCCAGCGCCACCATGCCGTCAATGCGGCCTGTGGCTTTCGATTTGTCCAGCTTGCGATTGCCCGCCGCATCGCGTGTCGCCACAGCGTTTGCAGCGCACATCGTCAACACGGGGTTGCCGCCGTGCCGGATATTGTCATTCGTCAATTCGGCCTCGACCGCATCCAGCGCCGGGGTCATATCGCGGAACCCCTGCCCGAAAGGCTCCAGCGGCAAGTCAGCGCCAATGCGCGCCAGCTCCGCTTTCAATACGTCAATGCGCCAGCGGTCAAACCGCACCGACACGACGTTGCGCGTCGAACAAAACTCAGCCAGCCATTCGGCAACGAACCCGTAATCCACCGACGCCCCAGGCGTCAACGTAATGAACCCGTCCCGCGCCCATACGTCGTAAGGTGCGCGATCCTTATGCGCCCGATCCGACACGCCGACCTGCGGCGCGAAGAAATGGCACTCGACCTGCCAGACACCATCGGCATCCTTCGCTACCGCAACCGCTGCGGTTAGATCGTTCCGCATGGAAAGGTCGAGACCAACAAAAACATCGCCTTTTTCAAACGCTTCCGGGTCAACTTCGCCGCCGCACGCATCCCAAACCGACCGCGAAACAAACGGATTCGTCATGTTGACGCGCTGATTCAGTATCAAATTGCGATAAGCAGACTCCCGGCTCGGCATCCGGCGTGCCGATTCCGCCTGATCGCGTACCTCTGAAGCGTTCTGGAAGTCCCCAAATGCCGGATTTGCCAGCTTGATCGTGGCCTCAGCGAACGGGTCAGCCGATTCCGGGGCCGTGTACAGGAACAATTTGGTGCGCGGATCGCCCTTTGCCTTCGCATCGTCAATCAACACCGACAACAGGTCAGCATCCGTCGGCGCTTGCGTGGAAATGACAATCGACAGTGGCGACTCCTGTGCACCCGCTGCCGTTTCCAGCGCCTCGTACAGTTCCGACCGTGGCCCCCGCACCTGGCCTAGCTCATCGTGCACCGCGAACGCCGGACTCAAGCCGTAGGCCGTCGAAGCCTCCGCACTCAGCGCCCGGTAGAGCGTCCCCAATTCCTGGCAGGCCAGTTGCTTCGCCGTATCCCGCACAAGGACATGCGCGTTCAAGTCCGGCGACTGCCGAACCACCTTTGCCGCGAGCGCAAACAGGATCGCGGCCTGTTCCCGCGACTGCGCTGCGGAATACAGTTGCGAGTTTGCCTTCGCTTCCGGGCCGCACAAGTGCAGCAGCAACAGGAACGCGGCTAACGCGGTCTTGCCATTCTTCCGACCGAACGAAACGATGGCCCTGCGGGTGTCACCCGAGTAAATTCCGCGCACGATCTTTCGTTGCCACTCGCGCAACACCACCGGCTGACCGACTAGCGCGCCTTCCGGGACACGGCAGTATTTTTGTATCCATTCAATGTTGCGCTCGCCGCGCGTTACGCCTTTCCGTACTGCCACGGGCTGCCTGTCTTTGCCGCACGATTCGCCGCCGTCCCAGCCGACTTGTCCGTGTAGCGGGATTGCTGCGCCAGGCGCATCTTCGTGGCCAGCGACAACGTGCGCCGAGCCTCGGTGTCCCGCATCTTCAGCAGGTCTTTCAGGCTGACCCCTTCCTCAGCCTCACCCGCCATCGCCGCTTCGATTGCAAACGCCAGCCGGTTCCCCATGTCCACGGCTCGGACGTATTCGGTCAGCAGCGGCGCACTGTCAGCGCCAAACCAGTCAACCGGCTTCGTGGCCACAATTTCGCGCCACATCGCCTGCTGATCCGGCGTCAAACCTTGCTGTGGCTCAAGCCTTTGGGGCAAACCACTGGCCACAACGGACAGGCTCGCCGCCGATTGTCTGCCGCGTCCGTCCATACTTTTTGTCCTGACATTGTCGCGGTTTATGAAATGAAACCTCAGGTGGCGGTGTCCGGCGTCCTATCTTCAGAACAATCGACCCGCCCTCCCCTGAACTCTTCAGCCTTCAGCCCTACCGCCAGCCCTCAGGCATCCCGTCTAGCCCAATGGCGACCTTGATCCTTGCCGTAGGGTTCGCTTCCCTTGCTGACTTGTCTGCATGGCATGGCACCCTGCATAGCCATTGCAGGTTGTCATCCGTATCTGTTCCGCCCTTTGCCAGTGGTATGCGGTGATCCACGTCGCCTTCAACCGTTACCCGCTTGCATAGTTGGCAGATGTAATTGTCTCGGAGCTTGATACGCTCAACGATCCGACGCCACGGCCTGCCACCCCTGCCATTGCCGTACTTGCTAGGCATCAGCCACAGGTGTCCCGTCCATGTAGGTTGGTCGTGGTTCGTCCTGGGCATCCGGCTCAGGGGTGAGTTCAGCAGTCAAGATGAGACCCAGTCCTTCAATGCTGGCTCTTAGCTTGCGCATCTCGTCGATCAGCTTCCGGGTCATGGCGTCACTCATGGCTTGGCCTTGATCCGATAGCCTCCACCGTTGCCGTCACCGTGGTCGTCATGGCTTCGGCTGCAATCCGAGAATGGCTTTCAACTTCTGATTCGCCTTGTCCAGCGCGGTCGCATAGTCGTTCAGCCACGTTGCGAGGTCACGGTTGCACATCGTCGTGCGCCCCTTCGCACCGGTGCAGCGATTCGCCGGACGCCCCTTCGCACCGGTGCAGCGATTCGCCGGACGCCCCTTCGCACCGGTGCAGCGATTCGCCGGACGC
>JBBJNO010000059.1:0-11066 GCA_037720875.1 Luteimonas sp.
TGGCTTTTATCGGGTCCCGAGTCCCGAGTCCCGAGCCCCGGCTTCCTGATGCACTGCCCCTTCTGCCAGCACGTCGACACCCGCGTTATCGACTCGCGCGTCAGCGACGATGGCGTCACCATCCGCCGTCGCCGCGAATGCGAGGCCTGCGGCGAGCGGTTCAGCACGATGGAAACCATCGAGCTCAAGCTGCCGGTCATCATCAAGAGCGATGGCCGCCGCGATACGTTCGATGCGCGCAAGTTGCGGGCCGGTTTCGATCGCGCGTTGAACAAGCGGCCGGTGGCGGAGGAGTTGATCGAGTCCGCGGTGCGCGCCGTGGTGCACCAGCTACGCATGACCACCGAGCGTGAAGTGGCATCGCGTCGCGTCGGCGAATTCGTGATGGCGGAATTGCGCAAGCTCGACCACGTCGGTTACGTGCGTTTCGCTTCGGTGTATCGCTCGTTCGAGGATGTCGCGGATTTCCGCGAGGAACTGGATCGTCTCGAGCGTGATTTTCCTGGCGAAGGGCAGTTGCCTTTGCTGGGTGCGGATATCGTGCCGATCGAGAAAGGCAAGAAACGCTGACGCATCTGCTCGTGTGAGCGGAGCTTGCTCCGCTGCTTGAGGTGATGCGCAGGGCAGCGGAGCAAGCTCCGCTCACAGGGAATGCTTACGGCGTGGATTTCAGGCGCGCTTCCGGCGTGACCGTCAGCAAACGGTTGATGTCCTGCACGTCTGCGACATCCAGCGTGCCCGCAGCCTGTTCCAGCAACAAGCGGTTTTGCAGGAAGTTGTAACGCGACAACGCGTACTCGCGCTCGGCATTGAACAGGGTCTGCTGGTTGTTGAGCACGTCGAGCACGGTGCGGGTGCCGACTTCCAGCCCCACCTGTGACGCGTCGTAGGCGCTGCGCGCGGAGAACACCGCCAGGCGGCGGGCCTCGACTTCGCTGATGCCGGCGACCAGGGTCTGGTAGGCGTTGCGGGTGTTGCGCACCAGCGCGCGTTTTTGCTGCTCAAGTTCGTCCTGCGCGACATCACGCTGCGCGATGGCCTGGCGCACCTGCGATTGCACCGCGCCGCCGGAGAAGATCGGCACGTTCAACGTCAGGCCGATTCTCGGGCCGCGGTTGTCGTTGTCGGATGGAAACGTGATGCCTCTGGTGGTGCTGTCGCCAAAACTCCGTTGGTCGCCGTAGCCGCCGCTGACATACAACGACGGCCAGTGGCCGGCACGCGCGGTTTCGATGTTGGCTTCGGAGGATTCGACCTGGAACCTCTTGGCGATCAACGCCGGATTGTTCTCGACTGCGCTGTTGACCCAGCCTTTCGCCGTCTGCTCGACCGGTAATGCCGGTTGGAAGTTTTCGGGCAGCCCCTTGAGGTTGCGCACCTCCTGGCCGGTGAGTTCGACCAGCGCCTGATAGGCGTCTTCCAGCGCGTTGCGCACGACGATGGTGTTGGCGCGGGCGCTGTCGTACTGCGCGCGGGCTTCGTGCACGTCGGTGATTGGCGCCAGGCCGACTTCGAGGCGCTTGTCGGCGAAATCAAACTGTTTCTTCAACGCCGCTTCCTGCGCTTCGGCGGCCGCAAGCGTTTCGGTGGCGACCAGCACGTTGAAATAAGCCTGGGACGTGCGCGTGACCAGCGTGTCGCCGGCGGATTCCAGCTGGAAATCACTGGCCTTGCTCAACGCGTTCTGGCTTTTGAGCCGGGTGAAGTTGCCGCGGTCGTAGACCATCTGCCGCGCATTGACATCCAGATTGCGCGAGGTGTTTTCGCTTTCGCGGTTTACGTTGAACTGCAGCGGCAAGCCGGTTTTTTCGTCGAACTGCGTCTGGCTGGATGCGCCATTGCTGCGCGAACGCTGCAACGTGGCCGTGCCGTTGACCTGCGGCAACAACGCCGCGCGCGCCTGCACCGCGCCTTCGCGGGTAGCAAGGCGTTGTGATTCGGCCGCGGACAATTGCGGATCGCTGTTGCGTGCGAGCTCGTAGGCCTGCAACAGGTCTTCGGCGAATGCGCTGGCCGGCAACAGGGCCAGGGCGAGGGCGAAAACGAGGGGGTGGCGACGCATGTGGAATCCTTCGATCAGAAAACCGGAATCAGATCTGGAATGAATCAGAACTGGAATGAATCAGAACTGGAATACGGCGACGGGCGCGGCGCCGGCGAGATAGGGGACATCGGTCTCGAACAACGATTCGATACGCGTACCGTTGACATCCGCGCTGTCAGGAGGGTTGCGCACGCACACCGCCTCCATCACCGGTGATTGGCCGCGGATCACGAACAAGCGGCCTCCGGGACGCAACCAATCGGTAAACCGTGCCGGGATCGTATCGACCGCTGCGGTCACGCAGATCGCATCGAAACGCCGATCGGTATTCCACGCCAACGCGTCGGAGATTTCGACGCGGACATTGCTGTCGTATCCGTGTTGCGCCAGGCGCTCATGCGCAGCCGTCGCCAGGTCCGGATTGATTTCCAGGCTCACCACGTCGCGGGCCAGGCGTCCGAGGCACGCCGTGACGAAGCCGCTGCCCGTCCCAATTTCGAGCACTTCGTCACCGTGCGCCATCTCCAATGCCTGCAACATGCGGCCTTCCACCACCGGCTTCATCATCGTCTGGCCGTGACCGATCGGCAGCGCGAGATCGGTGTAGGCAAGCGCGCGATATTGGTCCAGCACGAAGGCATCGCGCGGCACGTCGCGCAGCGTGGCCAGCACGCGCGCATCGAGCACGTCCCAGGGGCGGATCTGCTGTTCCACCATGGTTTCGCGGGCTTGGGCGTAATTGATCGTCATTGGTCTGGTTCGTGTGTGGTCAGCGCGCAAGTTTAACGGGCCGTCGTTGCATGCCGAGGGCACAGGATCGCCCGCGGTTGTTGCACGACTGAGTGCCAGAAGTCACCGAGACTGGCGGCGTCGGCGCCGATGCGCGGCGTGTCAACGCGGCGGCGGCTCTTATCAGGAGGCATGTCGGGGTGCATGGGCACGCAGGAACAAGTCGACGGTCGCGTCGATATGCACATCGAGATCGCGCGCGTCCGGCGTGCAGCACAGGCCGCTGGCCATGCGCATGTGCAACTCGCCTTTCAACAGGCAGAAAAATTGCGAGGCGGCGCGGCGCACGTCGGGCACCACCAGTTCACCGGCATCGGCGCGCGCCTGCACGAATCCGGCGAAGGCCTCCTGCACGCGTTGCGGCCCGGCCTTCCAGAACATCTCGCGCACGTGCAGGTCGCTGGATTGCGTGAGCATCATCCGGTGCATCGACAGGGCCTCATCACTGGTGATCAGCGCGAAGAACGCCCGCGCGATGCTGGTGAACTGCGCGCGCAGCGGGCCCTGGAAGTGATCAGCCATGAACAGCTCCGGCGGTAGCAACTCCTCGCACTTGGCGCTGACCGCCGCGAAGAACAACGCGCCCTTGTCGCCGAAATGGCTATAGACCGTGAGCTTGGAGACGCCGGCCTCGGCTGCGATCTGGTCCATGCTGACGCCGTCGAACCCATGCGCCGTGAACAGGCGCTTGGCCGCGTCCAGGATCGCGGCACCCTTGCCGAGGTCTTTCGGCCGGCCGGCGCCGAGCGGCTTGGGTGGCGTGGGCGTGGCGGACGCGGATGACATCCCTGTAATACTAGACCAGCTAGTTTGTTATTTATAGCGAACCCGGGCCTGGGGTTCATCTGGCTGAGGGTGTGCCCGCGCCGGTAGGGCGTCAGCCCTTGGGATCACTCGACGTGCCGCCCGTGTCGCCCCGAGCCGCCTCGCAGACCAGCACCGCGTTGGTGCCGCCGAATGCGAACGCGTTGGACATCGCTATCTCCACACCGGCCACGCATCGTGCGCCCCCGGAGACGTAGTCCAGATCGCATTCCGCATAGGCAACGCGCAAGTTGCGAGTGCGCGATAACCGTCGTCGACCGTATTGCCGCCGCCCATGCCGGTGCCCAGAAACACGCCGGCATCCTGGCGCTGGAGCGCATTGAGTTGCAGATCCGCTTCGGCCACGGCCTGGGCTGCGGCGACGAGGGCAAACTGGGCGACCCGATCGAGCATGCGCAGCTTGGGTGGCGGAAACTAGGCCGAACCGTCGAATGCTGCCGGCGCGGCGATACGCGTCGACATTCGCTCGACGAAATCCGCGTCGAGCCTGCGAACGCCGGACCGGCCCGCGATGAGGTTGGAAAAAAATTCCGGCGTACTGTTGCCCAGCGGCGACACGACGCCCAGGCCGGTGACGGCGACGCGTCTCACGCCGAGGGCTCGCTCCGGGACACCGCCTCGTCGCGTTCGGCGGTCAGGCGATTGATATACGACGCCACGTCGCCCAAGGTCTGGAAGTCGTCCGGCGTATCGGCCGCCATCACGTCGAACCGGTCTTCGGGTGAAGATCAACTCGATCAACGCCAGCGAGTCGATCGCCAGTCCTTGAGGACGGTATCCGTGGTGAGGCTGTCGGGCGCCAGTGCGTAATCCTTGGCAATGATCCCGCGCAGTACCGCAAAGGTGTCGCTGTCCAATAGTGTCCCCTGACTAATGCGAGTGGACGCGGTTCGCGACGGGGTCCACGACGCGCTGCACCTTGGCGCCTTGGCGGGCGCTGGCGGTGAGGATAGCCGGCCAGCGTTGCAGCAGCGGTAGCAGCGTGCCGGAGGCCCCGGGCCACATCGCCAGGTGCGCGAACGCCGCCGCAAGGCGGATCCGTCGCGCGAAACTGCGTCGCCAGCTTGCCGAATAGTCACGGCCGGCTTCCGCGACCGCGGTCGCGCTGACCTGTGCGCCACGCACGGTGTCGTCGCGCGCGATCAACCGGTCGCACAGGAGCCACGCCGACTGGATCGCCATACTGACGCCTTCGCCGAGGATCGGATGTGCTTCGCCGGCGATATTTCCGATCGCGAAGGTGCCGTCGTCGCGCCACGGCGCCCGCATCCCCGGTCGAATCGGTCCGATGCTCAGCCACGGCGCCGCGAGCGTGGCAGTACCGAGCGCGTCGCGCACACCCGTGCAGCAGGACTGTAGGTAGGCGTAGGCCGACAACGCCGCCGAGCGGCTGCGGTAACGCGCGCGACACGCGCCCAGCGTGTCGCGACGGATGCAGAAGGCCAGCGTTGTGCGCCCGTGATCGCCCAGCACGATGCCGCCGTATCCGCCGGGGAACGCCAATACCGGCAACAGGCCGGGTTCGAGTTCGGCGTCGGTGAACGTGGCCTTGAATGCGAACAGATCTCCGCCGCGCTGCGGGCGCGATGCACGCGCGGCGACGAATGGATCGGGTTGCCACGAGCCGTGGGCGGCGATCAGTAGCGGCGCACTGACCGTCGCCGTCATCGCCGATTCCACGTCCAGCGCATGGCACACGTGATCGCATCCATCGCGGCTGACCTGCTTGACCGTCCAGGGTTGCCACAGCTGCACGCCCACTGCGGCGGCGCGCTGCAACAACAGCGTGTCCAGATGTTCCCGCCCCAGCGCACGGCCCCACGGATGCCGGGTGGCGGCAAACGCAGGAAGCGCGGCGGTGACCTTTCGCGTGCCGGCGAAAAGGCCAACCCTGCGCAATTCCGGTCCGGCCAATGCGTCGAACGCTGCGCCCACGCCCAGCGCGTCGAGCAACGGCAGGTTGGTGGCGGCAATGCATTCGCCACAGACCTTGCGGCGCGGAAAGGATTGTTTTTCGATCAGCGCCACCGACCATCCGGCCTCCGCAAGCCGGATCGCGGCGGTCGAGCCGGCCGGGCCGGCTCCGACAATGATCGCGTCGTAAGAGGTTTTCATCAGGCGGGCACGCGCGTGGCGTGAAAACGATGGCTGAAAGGTCCCGCCCCGCTTTCCGCAAGTTGCCACGTATCCGCATGCGGCCAAAGGGTCGACAGTTCCTGCGCGCTGAAACCAGCGCGCACGCTGGCCACCGCATCGTGGCGGGTGACGTCGTTGCAGCCGATCAGGCCCAGCAGGCGGCTGCCAGACAAGGCAAACGGCGAGCGCCGCGGTTCAATGCAGAAGAACGCGGATGCAAGATCGGCGAAGGCGCCCAGCAGTATTCGCACCTGCAAGCCATCAAAGTGGTGCAGGAACAGATTGGCGAAGATGACCGGCCTCGCGTCGGGCGCGCCCGGCCCGGCATGCGACACAGCGAGCCACTCGAAGATGTCGGCGCGAATGACGTCGACGTCCCATCCCAGCTCGTGGAAACCGGCAAGCGTGGCCGCGCCAACCACGGGCTGCAGGTCCAGCAACTGCAGGGTGATCTTCGGCCAGTGCCGCGCGTGGCGGCGTGCGACCCGCAGCAACAGCGCGGCATCGCCGGCGCCCAGTTCGATCAGCGTCGTCGGCCCGCGTCCGATGAGGATGGAATCCAGTGCGTTGCCGAGTAGCGAGGCAGTGCCCATCCAGCGATGGACGCGACGCAGGTCCGCACGCGAACGGATCGCGCGGGGATCGTCGGCGGCGAGCGTGTCCAGCCACTCCGGTTCCACCACGCGCGGCATCATCATCGCATCCATGCCACGGCGCTCATTCAACCTCCAGCAGCGCGCCATGGCTGCTGAAGCCGGCGCCGAATGATGCCATCCACCATCGCCCGCCGGGCGCGTTGGCAGCCAACGCATCCTGCAGGACGAAATAGACGAAGGCGCTGCTCAGGTTGCCGTAGTCGCGCAGCATCGCGGCGCTGTGCTGCAGGTCGGCTTCGGTCAACCCGATCTTCTCGCGCAATGCCGCCAGCACATCGCGACCGCCGGCGTGCCAGATCCAACCGCTGATGTCGGCCTGCTGCAATCCCTGCGCGGCGAGTACATCCTCCAGGACTTGTTGCGCATGTTCGGCGGCGAGTCGTGGCACCGCGCGTGTCAGCACGTTGCGCAACAGCCCGTGGCGCTGTTCGAAACACAGGGCGTCGCGCTGCGCCGGGTTGAGCAGCGATGCTGCCGCCTTCCACGCGATCGAGCGTTTCCCAGGCGCCGGTTGCGCCGCGAGCACGGCTGCGCCGGCGCCGTCACCGAACAGGCAGGCGCTGATCAACACACCAGGATCGTTGTCCAGGTACATCGCCGCGCTGCAGACTTCCACGCAGATCGACAGCACGCGCGCGCAGCGGCCCGACGCCAGCAATGCTTCGCCCATGCGCCAGTTCGGAAGGGCGGCGCCGCAGCCTTGCCCGACCAGGTCGTATGCCTGCACGTCGGCACGCAGGCCGAGCGACTCGGCGACATAACTGGTCAACCCCGGGCACAGATATCCGGTGCAGGTGCTGACGATAACGCCATCGATTTCGGTGGCTTTGAGGCCGGCGTCGTCGAGCGCCCGCAGCCCCGCCTGCGCGGCGAGCGCCGGCGCATTGACGCGAAAGCGTGCGTGCAGGGTGTCGGGATCGATCACGAACCCATCCTCCAGGCGATCCACGGCGAGATATCGGGCTTCGATGCCGTTGTCGCGCTGCAGGACCCTCTCGAAGATGGTCTGCGCACGACGATCGAGTCGGTCGAACCACGGCGATTGCTGGAATGCCTGCCAGCAATCGGCTTGGGTGTAGCGTTGCGGCGGAGTCGCGGTACCCAGTCCAACGACGTACATGAAACTCCCGGAGTGTCGACGGCGGCCGCCAATTAAGTGGCCTTACAGTACCGGTGCGCGCAGTTAATGCAGTGTGTTGTCCAGTTGCCTGCGCGCCGCCGTCGGGGTGGCGACAGCGCGGCACCGGTGCCAGCGCATTAAATTTCGCTTTCGCGACCCGGCCGTCCGGCGGCTTCCTCCCCCTCCCCGGCTTTCGGACGGCCCGGTTCGCGATCTTGCTTGCATGCTTCCCGTCGCATGACGCGGCAACGCGATCGGGTCTAGACTCGACCCGCAAGCGACGACCGGCGCACCCGGCCGAGCAGCCGCGAGGTCGTAGTGAAACCGACCGACATCCGCAATCCCGACGTCTTCCACAAGGTCGTCGACTGCCAGTGGGCCTGCCCGGCGCATACGCCGGTGCCCGAGTACATCCGCCTGATCGCGCAGGGCCGTTACGCCGATGCGTACATGGTCAACTGGCACTCCAACGTGTTTCCCGGAATCCTCGGCCGTACCTGCGACCGTCCGTGCGAACCGGCGTGCCGGCGCGGGCGTGTGGAGGAGAACAACGGCCCGGAGTCGATGCGCGAGAAACCGGAGCCGGTCGCGATCTGTCGGCTCAAGCGCGTTGCCGCCGACCACAAGGGCGACGTGCGCGCGCGCATGCCCAGGCCCGCGTCCACGCACAACGGAAAACGTATCGCCTGCATCGGCGCCGGCCCCTCGTCGCTGACCGTTGCGCGCGATCTCGCGCCGCTCGGCTACCACGTCACCGTGTTCGAAGCCGATCCCAAGGCCGGCGGTTTCATGCGCACGCAGGTGCCGCGGTTCCGTTTGCCGGAAGAAGTGATCGACGAGGAGACGGATTACATCCTCGATCTGGGTGTCGAATTCATCGGCAACCACCGCATCGCATCGATGCGCGACATGCTGGCGAAGAACTACGACGCGGTGTTCGTCGGCAGCGGCGCGCCGCGTGGACGCGATCTCGACCTGCCCGGGCGCACGGAAGGCGCTGAAAAGAATGTGCACGTCGGCCTCGACTGGCTGTCATCGGTGTATTTCGGCCATGTCACCGCGGTCGGCAGGCGCGTGCTGGTGCTGGGCGGCGGCAACACCGCGATGGATTGCTGCCGCAGCGCGCGCCGTCTCGGCGGGACCGACGTCAAGGTGCTGGTGCGCTCGGGCTTCGACGAGATGAAGGCGAGTCCGTGGGAAAAGGAGGATGCGCAACACGAAGGCATTCCGATCCTCGACTACCGCGTGCCGAAGGCCTTCGTCCATGCCAGCGGCCGGCTCACCGGCATGACCTTCGAGCGCGTGCGTGCCGAGTACGACGAGAAGGGCCGACGCAAGCTGGTGCCGACCGGCGAGCCCGATGAATTCCATGCCTGCGACGAGGTGCTGATCGCGGTCGGCCAGGAAAATGCGTTCCCGTGGATCGAACGTGATGTCGGCATCGACTTCGACGAGTGGGGCATGCCGGTGGTCGACAAGGTGACGTTCCAGTCGTCGCTGCCGCATGTTCTGTTCGGTGGCGATGCCGCGTTCGGTCCGAAGAACATCATCTGGGCGGTCGCGCACGGCCATGCGGCAGCGATCTCGATGGACAAGCTGCTGCAGGGCGAAGACACGCGTGAGCGGCCCGAGCCAATGGTGCAGTTGCAGTCGCAGAAGATGGGCATCCACGAATGGAGCTACGACAACGCCATCTCGCCCGACGAGCGTTACCTGGTGCCGTGGTCGGAAGCGGCGAAAAAGCTCGACAGCATGCATGTCGAGGTCGAGCTGGGCTTCGATGCGCAGACGGCGCTGAAGGAAACCCAGCGCTGCCTCAACTGCGACGTGCAAACGGTGTTTACCAAGGACAAGTGCATCGAATGCGACGCCTGCGTCGATATCTGCCCGACCGATTGCATTACCTTCACTGCCAATGGCGAGGAAGACGAGTTGCGCATGCGGCTGACCGCGCCGGCATTGAACGTCGAGCAGGATTTGTATGTATCTGAATCATTGAAAACCATGCGGGTGATGGTCAAGGACGAGGACGTGTGCCTGCATTGCAGCCTGTGTGCGGAACGGTGCCCAACGGGCGCATGGGACATGCAGAAGTTTTTGTTGCTGGAGACGTATGCGGGGTCTGGGTGCCGCAACAAACGGGCGAGGGAGGTGGCGTGATAGGACGGCGAGAGATGTCTGGTGGTTGCTCGTCATTCCCGCGAAGGCGGGAATCCAGTGACTTGGCTCGTAGGGTGTCAGCAAACATTCAAAAACAAAGCCCCTGGATTCCCGCCTTCGCGGGAATGACGGTTGAAAGAGTTCCAGCTACCGGAAAGCTTACGAATGCGGAGATCACAGAATGACTCCGACCCACACCCCCCTGCAATCCACCAACGACTTCGTCGTCAAGTTCGCCAACGTCAACGGCTCGGGCTCCGCGTCGGCCAACGAACTGTTCGCCAAGGCGATCCTGCGCATGGGCGTGCCGGTCAGCCCGCGCAACATCTTCCCGTCCAACATCCAGGGCCTGCCGACGTGGTACGAGGTGCGCGTGTCCGAACGCGGCTGGCTGGGACGGCGTGGCGGCGTCGACCTGATGGTCGCCATGAATCCGCAGACCTGGGACGTGGATGTCGCGGAAATCGAACCTGGCGGCTACCTGTTCTACGACAACAGCAAGCCGATGCCGAAGTCGAAGTTCCGCGACGACATCCACATCCTCGGCGTGCCGCTGACCCAGATCTGTAACGAGCCCTGGAGCGATCCGCGCCAGCGCCAGTTGTTCAAGAACATCATGTATGTCGGTGCGCTCAGCGCGCTGCTGGACATCGACGTGCCGACGGTCGAGACCCTGATCGCCGAGCAGTACAAGGGCAAGGAAAAACTCCTCAAGCCCAACATCCAAGCGCTGCATCTGGGCCGCGACTGGGTACGCGAACACCTGCAACATCCAATCGGCTTGCGCGTGCAGCAGGCCGATGCGGTCGGCGACAAAATCTTCGTCGAAGGCAATGCCGCTGCGGCGCTGGGTTGCGTCTATGGGGGCGCGACGGTGTGCGCGTGGTATCCGATCACGCCGTCGTCGTCGCTGGCCGAGGCGTTCCAGAAGTACTGCCAGACATATCGCGTCGATCCCGACACCGGCGAGAACCGCTTCGCGATCATCCAGGCCGAGGACGAAATCGCGTCGATCGGCATGGTCGTCGGCGCGGGATGGAATGGCGCGCGCGCGTTCACCACCACATCGGGGCCGGGCGTATCGCTGATGAACGAGTTCATCGGTCTGGCGTATTTCGCCGAGATTCCGGTGACGATCATCGACGTGCAACGCGGCGGGCCGTCGACCGGCATGCCGACGCGCACCCAGCAGTCCGACGTGCTGGCATGCGCGTATGCATCGCACGGCGACACCAAGCACGTGCTGCTGTTCCCGGAAGATCCGCACGAGTGCTTCGAGTTTTCCGCCGCCGCGCTGGATCTCGCCGACCGCCTGCAGACGCCGGTGTTCGTGATG
>JBBJNO010000060.1:0-2306 GCA_037720875.1 Luteimonas sp.
CGCTATCGGCTCGCCGAGGTGGGCGAGGATGTCGCGCACGGTCGCCGCATCGGTGACGAAGGCGAGGATGCGCATCGCACCGCCACACTGGGGGCAGCGGAGCGGGAACACTTCGTAGATGCGGGCCAACAGCAGCGCCCACGCATAGCGGGCGGCGCGGCGATGGATCGGTTCAGCGGCGGGTGCGGACGGGTTGCGGGGTGGCGCCGGCGTGGTCAGCGCAGGTACCGCCAGGGCGGTCACCGCCGCGCGCAAAGGTGCGTGGGGCGCGAGCACACCGAAGTAACGGTGGCGGTGGATGCGCGGTGGCGGCACCAGCGCGGCGAGGCGGTCGAGCAGTTCCAGCGGCGTCAGGAGCAGTGGGCCGCTGCCGCCCGGACCGGGCTTGGTGCCCTCGTAGAGCAAGCGCTCGGGATCGAGTTCGCTTAAGCCGGTCCAAGGCGAAGGGTGGGCGGGCGCAGTAACGCAGTAGGCGCTCGCGCCCCGCGCGGTCAGCGGCCTCGATGCGCACCGACGCGTCGACGCAAAAGCCACCGCCGTGTTCGCATTGCCCCATCGCCCGTGCGTCATCGCCTAGCAGCAGGCCGCGCCGCACGAAGCTGCGCAGCAAGCGCCGGCGTACGCATTCCTGCACTTGGGCGAAAAGCGTTCGCATCGAGCCCGGTCGCGGCACGGAAGATGACACTGCCCGCCGGATCGGGTTCGAACACCCCCTCGATGACACGGCTAAGGGTCGCACACCTGATCGGCCAGCAGGTCGGTGATGAAGCCATGCCCCGGCGCATGCGCGAGCATCAGCTCGACCTTCGCCGCCAGCGCGGCCTCCTGCGGGGTAACGCCGCACGCCCAGAACACCGGCAGCACGCCATCCGGAACGCGCGCGACCGGCGGTCCGAACAGGGGTTGCGCAAGGTCGGCGCCGATCGCCGCCGGATCGCCGATGTGGATGGGCGCGCCGTGATTGAAGGGAAAGCGGCTCGATACCTGTGTGGCGATGATCGCCTGTTGCGGCGTGAGCCAGCGCATGGTGACCGCCAGCTCACCGTGGAAGCGACCCGCGGGCTCGGTCCGCATCTTCGTGCGCAGCACCCAGCGATCCTTGTGGGTGGGGACGCCGGCGCGCTCGAGCGCCTGATCGAAGGTGATTCCCGACCCAATGAGGAAAGCGACCAGGTCGCTGCGCCAAAGCGCATGCAGGTCGCCCACATCCTCCGCACGCACGCCGTCGCGATACACGGCGTAGCGAGGCAGGTCGCACCGCAGGTCCGCGCCAGGTGCGAGCCGGCGCGGCTCGGCATCGCCCGCATCGCAGACCTCGAGCAGCGGACACGCCCTCTGGTTGCGCTGGCAGTAGAGCAGGAAGTCGAACGCCAGCGCCTGCGGGATCACCACCAGGTTGCACTGCACGTACCCGGGTGCCACGCCTCTCGTGATACCCGTATGGCGCTTCTCGCGTATCGCGAGGCGGGCGGCTTGCGCCGGGTTGAGTGACGAGAGACTCATCGCACCTCCAATCCTTCCAGGATTCCACGCAGATAACCCACCCCCCGCGCGGCGCACGCCAGGCCGTCCGGCAGGTACTCGAACGGCTCGATGGCAACGAAGCCGTCGTAGCGGTGCCGCTGAAGGATGTGCAGAAAGCCCGCGAATCGATCCCGGCCCTGTCCCGGCGCGCGGCCGTTGCGGTCGTTGACCTGGACATGGGCGACGAGGCCCGTCGGCAGCCAGCGCTCCGCCACTTCGGCAAGCGTTGCCTGTTCCGATAGCGCTGCGGCGCGCGTGTCGATCTGCGTGCGCACGAAGGGCGAAGCGAAGCGGCGCACGAGCATCGCCGCAGTATCCAAGCTCGCGATCGGCTCATCACCTGCGGCGCTTTGCGGCAGGGCCTCGATGCAGTACACGACGCGGGCGTCCTCGAGCGTTGGCAGCAATGCCTCGATGCACCACGCGACGTGCTCACGCGCCTGCTCCGCGGTCTCGCCCGCGGCCACCCGCCGCTGCGCCGCCGATCCCTGCACCAGCACGCCTGCGCCGAGCTCGGCCGCGAGTGCCACATGCCCGCGCAGTACGTCGACGGTGCACAGGCGCTGGGCGTCATCCGCGCTGGTAAGCGACAGTCCGGGGGGCGCCTTCAGCAGCCAGTGCAGGCTCGAGATCGCGATACCCGAATCGCGCGCAGCGGCACGCATCGCCCTGGGCGAGTCGACCAACGTGTACGGTGCAAGCTCCAGCGCATCGTAGCCCAGCAACGCCGCCATCTCGCACTGGCGCGCGAACGGCAGACCGTCGAGCACTTCGTTGCAAAG
>JBBJNO010000060.1:2316-11047 GCA_037720875.1 Luteimonas sp.
TGCAAAGCGCGAGCTTCATTCCATCTTGAGCAGCCGCAGCGCGTTGCCGGCGTAGATCTTGCGGCGTGCGGTCGGCGAGATCTCGGCAATCGCGTCGATGGCCGCCGGAATGGTTCGTATGTACATCGGTCCGCCTTCGGGATCGAACGGGCAATCGGTGGCGAACAGCACGTGATCCTCGCCGAAGAACTCGAAGCCGCAGCGGATGCCGGCCTTCGACCCCGACAGCGCGGTATCGGCATAGAACATGCGGAAGTAATCGATGGGCCGCCTGGCCATTCGCTTCAGCAGTCCTTCGTAGTCCTCGTCGGACGTGCGGCTGCCGAACTGGTCGAGTCCCGGCCCGAGGCGGCCGTCGAAGAACGGCACCATCGCGCCCATGTGATGGGTGATGAGCCGCAAGCTCGGGAGCTTGTCAAAAAAGCCGGAAAACACCATGCGCGCCATCGCAGCACTGGTCTCGTAGGGCCAGCCGAACGTCCACCAGATCTCGTACCGGGACTTCTTCTCGCCGAGGTAGTCGGGAAAGCCGGCACCGCGCGCGGGATGCATCCAGACTGGCACATCATAGGTGTTCACCGCCCGCTCGAAGATCGGCCAGAGCTCGGGCTCGTCGAGCGCGCGGCCGTTGACGTTGGTGAAGACCTGAATTCCCTTCGCCCCCAACTTACGGATTGCGCGCTCCATCTCGGCGAGCGACGCGTCGCCGTTGTTCATCGGCAGTGACGCGACAAATGCAGGAAACTGGTGCGGATGGCTGGCCACGATGGCGGCCATGCCGTCGTTGGCGAGGCGCGCGAGCGCGGGCGATTCATCGGGCGCGGCGAGCAGTTCGATCGGTGGCGAGGACAGCGTCAGCACCTGCCGGTAGCCCGGGAACTCGCGCATCATCGCAAGGCGCGCGTCGAGGTCGTAGAGTACGGGGACGGACAGCCAGCGTTTGAGCGTGGCCGCGAGCCGTGCATCGCGCCCGGCGATGTCCTGCAGCCGCTGGAAATACGCGGGCGGGAAAATGTGGGCGTAGACGTCGAGCTTCATGGCGATGGCTACTCGTCGATCCGGCATTCGTAGAGCTGGGCGTGGCCCGACACGTCGCTCGTGTAGAGCACGCGCTTGCCGTCGGGCGAGAAGCGCGGGTGCGGATGCGTGTGCTGCGGCGCATACACCTCGCGCGGGCCTTCGTTGTACGGGAACGGACCGTTCCAGTGCGAGCCCACCGAGGTCGCGTGCGGCATGCAAATCGTCTTGGGCACGCTGGCTTCGTTGGCGGCGAAAACATGCACGCCTCGATCCGGAAAATTGGTGTCGCACACGAAGCGCTCGCCGCGATCGTCCGGATGCGCGTGCCACGCGGGAAAGCGCGTGATCCAACGCATGGCGCCGGTGTCGACGTGGACCGCACGCATGCCGTGCGGCCAATCGACGAAGGCGAGCTCGCGCCGGCCGCGGATCCAGCTTTCATGCGTGAGCCATTGCTGGTCGTTCTCCCGCCGCCATAGCGGACGATTGCCAGTGCCGTCGCGGCGGATCAGCCAGATCCGGTCGGTAAGGGGTCCGGCGTAGTAGATAAGGTTCGGATCGTCGGGACAGAACTGCGGATGGCCGATCGTGTCGCGCTCGAGGATCACGCTCGCGGCGCCCGAATGCGTGTCGATGATGTAGAA
Organism: Luteimonas sp.; assembly: GCA_037720875.1. Lineage (GTDB taxonomy): Bacteria > Pseudomonadota > Gammaproteobacteria > Xanthomonadales > Xanthomonadaceae > JALYOU01. The sequence continues at coordinate 3,981 of JBBJNO010000060.1, forward strand.
GTGGGATTGCTTGCCGATCTTGACCGGCACGGCCCACCAGCGGTCGTCGCGCGAAAGCGTCGTGGTCCCCATTGCAGCGCCGACCATGCCGGGCTCGCGCATTCGCGCGCCGCCGAAGTCGGCGAGCTGCTCCTCGCGCAGTGATTCGAGGTCGACGCGCCACCCGCCCGCGCCGGCGGTGAAGTAGACGTAACGGCCATCGTGCGAAGGATGCAGCGACCACTCGGCGAGGTCGTCGCGATCGGTGAGCTGCACGATGCGGCCGCTGTCCTGCTCTTCCGCGAACAGCTGCGGGCGGCCCGTGCGATGCGAGACGAAGACGAGGCGCCGCATCGCGTCGTCGTAGGGCGGGACGAAGAAGAACGGATGGTGATGGATGGCCGGCTGGGCGGTGACCTGACGGATGCGCGCGCCGGTGTGCTCGTCGCGCAGCCACCGCGTCTCGCTTGCGCAGGTGGCGCCTTTTCCTGTCATCGCGTCGGCACTGTACCGGCGACAGTGTCGCGCCGCCCCTGCATCAGGGCGCTGAAGCCGATGGCCACCGCAAACGCCACGATGGCGCCCAGTCGCACGCCGATGCCCAGCGGCGCGAGAATGAGCGCTACCGAGAGTACGCCGTACAGCGCCCGCTCGTACCGCGGGATGCGCCCGAACACGTAGCCCGCGATCAATATCGTCCATGCGGCCGTGCCGCACATCAGCGACACTGCGGCGGTCGCGATCTCGAAGAGCGAGCCGATGAAAAGTATCGCCGGGTTGAAGAGAAACGCGAATGGAATCAGGTACGCCGGAATTCCCAGCGCGAAGGCGAGCCAGCCGGTCTTGTCGGGGTTGGCTTTGGCGATGCCGGCGGCGGTAAACGCGGCCAGCGCGATCGGCGGCGTGACCATCGACAGCACGCCGAAGAACAGCACGAAGAAGTGTGCCGGCAGCTCCAGGAAACCCAGCCTGATCAAAGCGGGCGCGAACAATATTGCCGCGATGATGTACGCGGCGACGGTCGGCAGCCCGGTGCCCAGTATCAGGACGCCGAGGGTGATGAAGAACAGCGAGCCCCAGATCGTGCCGCCCGAAAGCTCGAGCAGGTTGCTCGAGAACTTGATCGCCAGGTTCGACTGGATCGCGATCGCGATGAACACGCCGCTGATGATGATCGGGATGGCCACCGAGAAGGCTTGCCGCACGCAATCGTCGGTGACGTCGAGAACATTCCTGAAGGTGATGGGTCGGCCATGGGGCAGGTAACCGCAGGCCCAGGCCGCCAGCATGCCGATGATCGCGGCGCTGGTCGCCGAATAGTCGAAGAAGAACGCGGCCAGGAGGGCGATCGGCGGCGTCAGTAGATGGATGCGCGGCAGGATCGCGGCGATCGCGTCGATTTCCTGCGCGGGCAGGCTGCCGATGCCTGATCTTCTGGCCTTCAGATGCACGAGCAGATACAACGCGAGGTAGTACGTTACCGCCGGAATCGCCGCGGCCAGCGCGATGGTCGCGTAAGGCACGCGCAGGATGTCGGCCATGACGAACGCGGCGATGCCCATCACCGGCGGCATCAGCTGGCCGCCGGTGGACGCGATGGCCTCGTGCGCGGCGGCCTCCTCGCGCGAATAGCCGGTGCGCATCATGAGGGGGATCGTGAAGGAGCCGGTGACGGTCACGTTGGCGACCGCGCTGCCGGAAACGGTGCCGAACAGCGCCGACGACACGACCTCGGCCTTGGCCGCGCCGCCGGGCTTCTTGCCGACCAGCCGCAACGCGCAGTCCATGAACAGGTCGGTACCGCCGACCGCGGTGTACACCGCGGAGAAGGCGAGAAAGTAGAAGACGAGCTGTACCGACGCCTGGGTCGTGATGCCGAAGATGCCGTGACCGGTCATGGTCATGATCTCGATGAACTCGTCGAACTTGAAGCCCTGGAAATAGAGCCAGCCCGGCATCCAGGGCCCGACAAAGGCATACGCTACGAAGACAGCGGTAAAGCCCAGCAATCCCCAGCCCATCACGCGACGCGACGTCTCGGCGAGCAGCAGCAGCGTGAGGAGGCCGAACACCTTGTCGGGCAGCAGCACCGGGTCGACGTTGTCCATGCGCTCGGTCAGGTAGCTCGAGTGGCTCACGTAGTACACGGTGCACGCAAGCGTCGCGGCGATCAGGAGGGCATCGAGCCAGGGGCCCGCGCGCCCGGCTCGCGTGGCGGAGCCGAGCGGGAGCCAGAGGAGCGCCAGAATGACGGCGAACATCACGTGCACGGCGCGCTCGAGCATCGGCAGCTGTGGGCTGTAGGCGATGTACATCTGCGCCACGAACCACGCGAGTCCGAGCGCGCGACGCCCGTACTGGACGAGCGGTACTACTTGAGCGGTCAAAACGAGAGCGCTCGCGCTAACAGCGATGCGGCGACCCTACGACTTGATCCAGCCCCGCTCGCGGTAATATTTTTCGGCGCCCGGATGCAGAGGAATGCCCAGGTTTTCAGCTTTCCACGCGTCAGCGGGCACGAAATCCTCGAATGCCTTGTGGCTTTGCACGAGCTTGTCCTTGTTCTCCACGACAGTCTTGGTGATGGCGTATGCGACCGCGTCGGACAGATCCTTGTTCGCGATGATGTTGGTGCCCATGTCCACCGATTTGGTGGCACCGCTCTGCCCCTTGAAGAACTGCGGCATCGGCGACGGCTTCAGGCCGCGCTGCGCGAGGTAGGCGAGCGTCTTGTCGGGCAGGTCGACGAAACGCACGTTGGCGGTCAGCGTCACCTCGGTGACCGCCGGGTGATCCTTCGCAGCCGACTCGAAGTAGAGGTCGGCGCGGCCTTCGCGCAGCATGTCGGAGGTCTGCGTGGCGTCGACCTGGATGATCTGGCCGCCGCCCGCCTTGATCTTGTCGGGGTTCGTGTTCATGGACTCCATGATCATCCGCGCCACCGGCGGCACCGACGATCCCGCGGGCTTCATGATGATGCGGATGTTCTTGTCGGCCAAAGCCTTCTCCAGCGTATCGTTGCCGGTACGCTTGATGTAATCCTCTTTCAGCATGGCGACGATCCAGACCGAATTGATGCCGCCTACGAGCGCGCGGATGTCGCGGTGCGGCTTGCCCTTGTAGAGCTCGGGCTCCCCCTGCCAGGCCCAGGCCGATGTTGCGACGTTGGCCATCGCCACCTGCGCCTTGTTTTCGTTGACCACTACGGGATTGGCGATGCCGCCGCCGCGCGCCAGGACTTCGATCTTGGTCCCCGCGGGCAGCTGGGGCTGCACCAGCGACGTGATCGAGGCCCCGGCGATGTACCACCAGGTGTTGAGCGGCATGGCGCCGAACTTGAGCTCGGTCTGCGCTTGCGCGGATACGCCGGCGGCGCAGGCGACCGCGGCGACGAGCATCGAGAGCTTTCTCATGACTCCTCCTTGGAGTAGCGAATGGTAGACAGCTTTGTGGTTCGATTTTTCAGGCGGCCGCTTTGACGAGCATGCCCGCGTTGCGCAACGCGTCCTCGATCCCTTTGGCGACGGCGCCCTCCGGCGTACGAGTGGGCGGCCGGCACAGCGACGACTTGAAGCGCCCGGCGAGCGCCATAGCGTACTTCATGCGTGCGTGCGCCTCGCCCGTCGGCTCGCCGAATCCATACACGACGTCCTTCAGCGGATTGATCTCGAACTGCAGCTGCATCGCGCGCTTGAGGTCCCCGGCCTTCACGGCGTCGTAGAGCGCGACAATCTTGTCGGGAATGAACGAGGCGAACCCGACCAGCGCGCCGTCCACGCCTTGCACCATGGACGCGAGCAGGTATTCGTCATGGCAGGTGATGATCGATTTCTCCGGCGCAGCCGCACGGATGTAGCGGATATCTACCGCGTACTTGTTCATGTCGCGGGTACCGATCTTGAACGCCTTGACCCACGGCAGCCGCGCAAGCTCGGCCAGCAGCTCGCAGGAGTAGGCCGCGCGGGTCCACGACGGATAGATGTGCACGACCTGGTCGAGCCCGCTTGCGCGGCCGATGGCGCTGAAGTGGTCGATGACGTGCTCGGGCTTCATGCCGAAGCGCAGCCACATGTGCGGCGGCATCACCAGCAGAGCGGAGGCGCCCGCTTCCTTGGCCATGACGGCGTGCTCGGCGGCCTCGGTCAAGCTTTCAACACAGATCCCCGATACGACCGGAATCTTTCCCTTCACCTGATCGGCGACGATGCGGGTGACTTCGGCGCGCTCGCGCGCGCTGAGTGCGAACACCTCGCCGGTGTGGCCGTTGGTCACGAGCCCGGTAATGCCCCGGTGTCCGGCGAGCCACTCCGTGAAGCGGCGCAGCTCCGGCTCGTCGATCGAGAAATCCGGATGGAAGGGCACCTGCATGGCTGGAAGGATGCCTTTGTAGTCCCACTTCATCGTGCGCTCCTTAAGGTTTTGAGTTGAAGTCACGCCTGCCGGGCGCGCGGCAGCGCGTGCGTGCCGGTCGCCTGCATGGCTTTGGAAATGTCTACCGCCGCGCGAATGACGGGCTCGCGCGCCAGCGCGCTGAAATCCTCGAGCGACATACGAAGTACCGGCGCGACTAGCGCAACCGCGGCGCAGACCTTGCCGTCGATGTCGAAAATGGGTGCGGCCAGCGTTCGCAGGCCCGCAGTCACTTCCTGATCGACCACGGCGTAGCCCTGCTTGCGAACCTTGGCCAGCCGCGCCTTGATCTCGCCCAAGCCGACCATCGTGCGCGGCGTCAGCTTGACGCGCTCCGTCGCGTTGAGTATCCACGCCTGCTCGCGTGGCGGCAGGAAGGCGAGCATCGCGAGGCCCAGCGCGGAGCAGTAGACGGGGATGCGGGTGCCGATGCGTGCCTGAACTTCAACACCGACACGCGACAGGCGCGTCTGTACGCGCTCGACGTACATGACGTCGGTGCCGTCCAGTACGCCAAGGCTGGAGGCTTCGTTGACGTCGCCGACGAGCGCGCGCAGCACCGGTCGAGCCGCCTCGCGCAACTCGGTGCGGGCGATCGCATTGAACCCCAGTTCCAGGCATTTGAAGGTGAGGCGATAGAGGCGCGTGCCGTCGACCTGGTGCACGTAGCCGAGCATGGCCAGGGTGTTGAGCAGTCGAAAGGTGGTGGCGTTGTCGAGCTTGGCCCGCCGGGCGATCGCCGCCAGCGTCAACTCGGGCTCGACCGCAGTGAAGGCTTGCAGGACATGAAAGCCCTTGGCCAGCGACTGCACAACGTTCTTCGGGTTGTCCCAGGCGTTGCGCAGGACCACCGGGGCTCCGCCGAGTGCGCGGGCGTGGTGTTCGGAATGCGAACTTTTGTTCGAGGGCACTGGCCAAGTCTAGCGCGCAGCGTTGCCGATCGTCAATGTGCGGCGCAGTGCGAGCTCAAGGCCCGCACTGCTATGAGATGCTCCTGTAGCACCCGCGGCAGCTCCGCGGGCGGCAGGCGCCCGAAACCGCAATAGGCCCCTACGCCGAAATCGGCGAGATGTTTGCGGGCGGTCGCCAATCGTTGCGGGAAGCGCTCCATGTTGTGCACCATCCCCAGGTGTACCTTCGCGCCCGCGAGCCGCAGGTTCTGCAACGGCGCAAAAAACGCGTCGTCGCTGCGGTCGAGCACCGGAATGTGCATCCAATCGACCCGGCGTCCCGCGGCTTCGACGAACGCGTTGGCGAGCGCCACGGCCGCGCCGAGGTCATCGGGTGCGAAGCGAGGCCATCCGCCGAGGGTGCCGAAGCACAGGTGAAAGCCGAGCGCGATTTTGGCGGGCAGGGCTGCGGACAACGCGACCTGCGGGAGCTGCGCATCCAGGTTGCCGGCGTACGCTTCCTGCAGCTCCGTCGCGCAATCCCACTGGATCGCCAGCTCATCGTGCGGGATGTGTTGGACCAGCGTGTCGAGCTCCGCGCCAAGCGCGTCGGCGTAACCCTCGCGCACTATCGCGCAATCGTCGTCGCTTTCGAAGATGCGAGGGGGCGCCGCACTGTTCACCATCGGCAGCGAGACCTGGAAGCGCAGGTGCGGCGCAAGCGCGCCATCGCGCTTCAGCGTCTTGAAAACGAAATAGGATGCGAGCGCGTCGCGCGCGAAGCCCAGGCGCCAGCCCGCTTCGCCAAAACGGATGTGCCTCACGCCGGGCCTGACCCTGAACTTCCAGCTGTCCGACGTATCGTGCGGGTTCAATCGTTCAACGCCGTCGTCCGGGCGCGGTTGTCGCAGGATCTCGATGTCGGGATGGATCGCGAACACCTGGAAGTGCACGCGGCTGATCCAATGGCGCCGCAAGCCGACCTCGCCGTCCGGAATGCAGCCTAGGTAGGGGCCAAGCGGCTTGCCGAAGGCTTCGTAGACCTCCACGGCGGAATCTAGCGGGATGCTGCCGACGAGATGCAGCGTCTTTTCATTGCTGGGCATGGGCGATTCTAAGCCGGCAGCCGACGAGCGCGTGAAATGTTGCAAAATGTCGCACACTAACCACCCATGCGCTCCGCCCTTCGCTACACGCTGTAAGGCGTGTTGGCCGTATCCGGATTCTGCGCCCTGATCTACGAGTCGATCTGGTCGCCCTACCTGCGCAATTGTCTCGGGCATGCCGCGCACGAGCGATCCGTCGTGCTGGTGATCTTCGTCGGAGGGTTGGCAATCGGCGCGTGGCTGGCGGGACGCTATACCGCACGCGCCTGGGCGATCCGCCTTACTCGGATAGCGGAGCGTTCGCTCGCCGAGCCTACTTGACCACGTACGGCAGCAGGCGATCGAACTCCGTTTTCACGACCTGGTAGCACTCGCAGCATCGAGCCTCGAGACTCGGACGATCGAACGCTGAGATTCGCCCGATTATTTCTTGCGCGGAGGGGTCAGAACACCCCGAAATCCGAGCGTATTTGCGCACTTCGCTTTTCAACAAACTGCTAATCCTTCCGGCTGATCGCGGGGTACCCGCCCCGCGCGCGACCATGACCGCCCATCCCGGTGCACCGGGCGCAGGGGCGAGGCATGACGGAGGTGGCGGTCACGGCGAGCTGCCCGACGCCGTACCGTCGGCGGCGGCCCGAGCGCACGCTGCTCTATCGCACCGTGCAGACCCACTTCGCGA
>JBBJNO010000305.1:0-1464 GCA_037720875.1 Luteimonas sp.
CGCGCCCAGGTGCGCTCCTACAAAAACCCTGGTGCAAGCGGGCCTTCGCACCGGTGATCCTCCTGCAACGCCTGAAGGCGCTTTTGCTACAAATCCTGCACCGGCTGTTCGTCGACGATCTGGTCCAGCCGGATCTTGTTGGCGAACAACGAGAACGCCAGCATGCCGGCCAGGCCGTTGGCGCGCGCCAGCCAGTGCGGCAGCCAGCGCGGTGGCACGATGATGCCGGCCTCGAACAACGGTTCAAATCTCTGCACATCCTTGAGGGTCATCTTGCCCGCAAACAATTGACGGCATAGCCGCAACTTACGCTGTCGCAAGGCCCAGCGGAAAAACGTATGCACGCCGACCAGCCCGCGCAAGTACACCGTGTCCTTGGTGAAGGCGGCACCGCCGTGCAGCGGTACGCCACGGAACACGCGTTGGGCCGAGGAAAAACTTTCGACATCGTTCTGTCCTGCGTCCCTGAAATAGCCGAACACCTCGATGAAGTTCGCGCCTTCCAGCGCCATGGCCACGGCCTCGATGCGCAGGCTCACACGTTTCATGCGTTCGATGTCGATGGAGCCGGTGATCTGCTCGGCGAAGGTCGCCAGGCCTTCCTGGGTCGCGGTGGTGCGCGGCGACGACAGCGACAGGCTCTGGAATTGCGGCTGCAAACGACCGTTGAGCGCCGTCAGCGAATGCACGAAGGCTTCGTGCTGCAGCAATTGATGGCGGTCGTAGTCGCTGAACGCCGCACCCGCGCGCAAGCGGATGCGGGTGGCACCAGCGGCGGCCTTGGCGATCAATTCCGGATCGAGCACGACCTCGATCACGCGGGCATCGAAAAAATCGTCGAGGTCCGCCTGCAGCTGCAGGCGCAGCGCCGTCGCGGAAATCGCCACTGCTTCCGACGGAGCGAGCAATTCGCGGTCGAGTTCGTCGGCGATCGCGATGAAATGCCGCGCCGCTTCGCGTGTGGTCGGGCCATTGCCGGGCAGAGGTTCTTCGGGACGGCCGAACAGGCGCACCGAATGCGTCATCACCTCATTGGTGCCGAGACATTCCAGCAACTCCGCGGCAATCGACCAGCTGCGCGCTGATTCGATCAGGTAAATGCCGAGTGGATGCTGCGGATCGGCCTGGCTGCGGATCGCGTCGAGCTCGCGTCGCGCCTCGGAAAAATCGTGTCGGGAATATTCGACCTTTGGCAACACCGGCTGCCCGCGTGCGAACGCGTCGAGGAAAGGTTGCTGCAACGTCATCGGCCAGCTGACCAGGCTCAGCAGACGGATGCCGCGCGCGGCCCTCACCATGCGTGCATCGAGCGCGGCGTGATGGAGGATGTCAGGGGTTGCGGATGTTTCCAAGCCCCGATTACGCCCGTGGGTGCAAGCCCCGTCAAGCCTCGTGCGAGGGAATGCGCAATTGCGCAGCGACGCCGCGTTCCTTGTAGGAGCGCACCAGGGCGCGAGGTGGCTC
>JBBJNO010000305.1:1474-2916 GCA_037720875.1 Luteimonas sp.
ACGCCTCATCGCGCCCAGGTGCGCTCCTACAAAGGCGGCATCAAAGACACCCGCGACGGATAGCTCAATGGCGTCCGTATTTGTCGTCGAGGCGTTTGTTGAAGGCCTTGCCGATGACACGCGACTCGCTCTTCTGCGCCAGGCGCGTTGCCAGTTTGTCGGCGGCGCCGGCCACTTCATCGCGCAACTTTTCATAGTTGGCGTAGCGTGCTGGGTCGAGCGTTCCCGCCGTGATCGCCGCGCGCACCGCGCAGCCGGGTTCTCGTTCATGTTTGCAATCGTTGAACTTGCAGCGGCCGGCGAGCGCCTCGACATCGGCGAAACCACCTTCGGCAAGATCTTCCTCCCCCGTCGGCTTGAGCTCGCGCATGCCGGGCGTATCGATCAGGCAAGCGCCCGAGGGCAACGGGATCAAGGCGCGATGCGTGGTGGTGTGGCGGCCTCGCGAGTCGGATGCGCGCACATCTGCGGTCTTCATCCGCGCACTGCCCAGCAAGGTGTTAGTGAGCGTGGACTTGCCCGCGCCGGACGATCCGACCAGGACCGCTGTATTGCCGGCCTGCAGCCACGCATGCAAGACCGCAACGCTGTCGTGGTCCCTGGCATTGACCGCGCGCACCGCGATGTCCTGCGCTTCCAACTCGGCGAGGCCGGCGATAGCGTCGGTGACGGCATCGGGATTTTCCGCAATGGCCTTGTCGGCCTTGGTCAGCACCACCACCGGCTCGCTGCCGCCGCTGCGCACCAGCAACAGATAGCGCTCGATGCGGCGCGGGTTGAAATCGGCATCGAGCCCGCACACGACGAACACGGTATCGATGTTGGCTGCGATCACCTGCTGCTGGTAATGCTCGCCTGCCGCGCCGCGCTTGATCGCGCTGTGCCGCGGCAACAACGCCACGATGCGGCGATCCTCTCCGGCAGCGCCTTCGACCAGTACCCAGTCGCCGACGGCGGCGCGATCCTGCGCGGGGAAGCGCGGCCGTTGCCAGTCGGGCAGCGATTCGGCCTTGAAACTACCGTCCGGTGTATCGGCCAGCACATAGCCGGAGCGATGTTGCTCGATGACGCGCGCAAGTTGCGCCTGCGGATGCATCGCCATCAACTCACGCCACTGCGGATCATCAGGCGGACCTACGTAGGGCCAGCCGATCGCACGCAGCAGGTTCATTGGGTGATGTGCATTTGCATTGGCAACATTCTAGCGCCGGCCATTCGTATTGATGATCGCGACAGGCTTGAAAGAGCCTTTATTCGACACGTTGATAGAAAGAAACGCAGACCCGAAGGGCGGTGCACATGGATGTGCCCCGTTTTCCGACCGAGGCAGGATGCCGAGTCGGAAAATACCTACAGCAGTCAATCCAAGGGTTGTGGACTTTGCCAAAAGGCATTTCTTTGGTGACTTTCTTTGTGCCAGCAAAGAAAGTTACCCGCCGCAA
>JBBJNO010000306.1:0-2913 GCA_037720875.1 Luteimonas sp.
GGTGCGTATTTCGGCGATCGTGACCGGTCATTTCGGCGCATCGTGACCGATGCGCAGCGTGTTGTGTCGCGCCGGCGAATTGTAATCCAGTCGGTCACGATGGGGCACACTTTCCGGGTCTTTTAGTTGGCGGTTTGTTATTTTTTTATGAAATGGTGTTTCGCGACTGAAGATGTCGTCGTTGCTGTTGCTGGAGGGGAGTGCTTCCCGAAGTGGCTGGTTGGTGAGCGCGTGTTGGACGGCGGCGCAGACTGGGAATGAGGATGGTTCGCAGCGTGAAACTTAATCAATATAAACGAAATAAATCGTTTATACTGATTATTTATTGAGTCTTGTTAGTGACTTCTGGCGTTACTCGACTGTCTTCTTCGGATCTGTTTTTTGCTTGTCCCGGCGCAGCGATTCACCGGTCAATTCGAAGCGGTGATTGCGCTGCATGATCCGGTCGAGAATGGCATCTGCGATGGTGGCGTCGCCGATCCAGGCGTGCCAGTGCTCAATGGGCAATTGGCTAGTGATGATGGTCGCCTTGCTGCCAGCCCGGTCGTCGATGATTTCCAGCAGGTCCGAGCGGGTCGCGCTGTCGATGTTTCCCATCCCCCAATCGTCAAGCAGCAGGACGTCGGTCTTGGCCAGTTGGAGCAGCCACTTGCCGAAGGCGCCGCTGCCATGTCGTATGCGCAGTTCCTCCTGCATGCGTGGCACGCGCTGGTAGATCGCGGAGTAGCCCCGGCGACAGGCGTATTGCGCCAGCGCGCATGCCAGCCAGGACTTGCCGGCGCCGGTCAGCCCGGTGATCAGGACGCTGTGCCCCGAGCCGACCCAGTCGCTCAGCACCAGGCTCGTCACCGCGCGCCGGTCAAGCCCGCGGCCCGGCCGGCTGTCGATGTCTTCAATGCTCGCCTGACCATATTTCAGACGCGCGCTCTTGAGCAGGCGCGCCAGCTTGCGGTCGCTACGGTAGTGCACTTCGCGGTCGACCAGCAAGGCCAGGCGTTCCTCGAAGCTCATGGCGGTCATGCCTGGCATGGTCAGTTGTTCTTCAAGGCCGCAAGCGAGCCCTTCGAGTTTCAGCGTGCGCAATTGCGTCAAAGTGGTATGCATCATCATTTCGAAATTCCTTATTGGTAGTAGCGCGGGCCGCGCACATTGGCGTGATCGGGACTGACCCACTCGCCCGTTTCCGCAGGCTTTACCTGGTCGCGGTTGTTGATGAGAATGTCGCGCACATGGCTGAATTTACAGGTGCCGATCTGCAGGGCGACGGTGCAGGCCGCCTCAAGTCGTGGCTTACCAAAGCGCTTGGCCAGCGAGAGTAGGCCCAGGCAGGCGCGGTAGCCGTGTTCCGGGTGTTTGTGTTCTTCCATCAGGCGCGTCACGGCGACCGCCGTGGCCGGGCCGATGCTGCGGCCCCAGTCGATCAGTCGCTGCGGCGTCCATTCCATGTGCGCCTGGTGCGCGGCGGGCATGTGCGCGGTCACCGTGCTGAATCCGCCGGGCCGGCTGTTGCGGGCGTGGCTGGCAACGCGCTGGGCGCGGTGCAGCAGCTCGACCGCGCTGCTGGTGATGCGCGCCTCCAGCACCTGGCCGACCAAGGAGTGCGGAACGCTGTAGCGGTGCTTCTCGACTTCGACGTGATAGTCGATGTGGACCGTGACGGTCTTGAAGCGTGCGATCTCGTAGCGCTGCACCGGCAAGAGCTGCAACGCCGGCGCGTCGAGTTCGGCGAAGGCGCTGGCGCGGCTGCCGGGCAGCTTCTGGAACGCACGCTCGTTGAGCTGCTTGAGCAAGGGCAGGATCGCGCTGTTGACGTCGTGGAGCGTGGCGAAATTTTGGTGGCGCAGGCGCGCCATGATCCAGCGTTCGACGATCTGGACGGCCGACTCGACCTTGCCTTTATCCTTTGGCGAATACGGCCGCGCGGGCAGGATTGAGGTCCCGTAGTGGCGCGCGAAATCGAGCACGGTGTCGTTGGCGCGCGGTTCGTAGCGATTCGGGTCGACGATCATGGCGCGCGGATTATCGGGGACGATGAGCTGCGGGACGCCACCGAAATAGCTCAATGCCTTCACCGTCGATTCGATCCAGTCGACCATCGTTTCGCGCGGCGTGGCACAGGCGAAGGTATAGCTTGAGGCGCCCAGGGCGGCGACAAAAATATGCACCCGGCTGCCGTCGATCAGGCCCATCGTCGGACCGGCGAAATCGATGAATAGCTTCTCGCCGGCGCGGTGGATCTGCCGCATCGAACGCTTGAGCTTCTTGGCAAAGCTACGATAGTGCTCGCAAAACTGCGTGTAGCGCCACGTCGGCTGGCTGGCATATTCGGCTTGATACTCCTCCCACAGCAGCATCAACGTCACGCCCTTGCGGCGCAGTTCGTAGTGGATGCGGCCGTAGTTGGGGAGCGCATAGGCCGACGGCTTGGCGATCCGTGCGAGCAGGCGTTGTTCAAGCGCGGCGTCCTCCAATGGGCAAATCGTCGGCCAATCGAGTCCGGCGGCGCTGGCCAGCCCGACGTATTTGGTGACGACGCCTTTCGACATGCCGAGCGATGTGGCGATTTGCTGGTGCGATAGCTTTACGTCCAGTTTCAGACGCAGTACATCCTTGATCTTGCGCATAGTGATCCTCAGTGTGGGCATTGGCTGTTCCGAAAAATTCGGCAGCATACCCGTTGGGTTGGCTCTATGCGCAACACTTCACGCTGTTCTACGACACCCGCTCGTCACCTTGCCGGAGCGTCCCGCCGTCATCAACGGTCGAGCTCTATCGGCAGCGGTCACGATCAGCCGAAATGAGCGGTCACGATGCCGTCACGGCACTTTGACCGCCCATTTCGGTCGGCAGAGGAAATCGGTCACGATCGGCCGAAATGGCCGGTCACGATCGACCGGAATCGTCGGTCACGAT
>JBBJNO010000307.1:0-2909 GCA_037720875.1 Luteimonas sp.
GCCGCGTTGGCGCCGCGTTGCCAGCGTTGCGCCAGCACCTGCGCCAGCCTTGCGGTCGCTTCGGCGGGCGCGTAGTCGTGTGTATCAAAACGCAGGTCGGCAACGTCCACGTACAGCGGTTCGCGGATGTCGGCGAGTGCGCGCAGTGCCTCCTCACGATCCTCACGTTGCAGCAGTGGCCGCGTGCGGTCGCGCGCCAGGCGGCGCAGTTGTTCCTCGACACCGACATGCAGGTGCACCACGAAGCCGCGCGTGCGCATCAGGCTGCGATTGCCTTCATCCAGCACGGCGCCGCCGCCGGTGGCGATCAGCGTGTCGGTGCCGTTCAACAGTTCGGTGAGCGTGGCGCGTTCGCGCTCGCGAAAACCCACTTCGCCTTCGCAATCGAAGATCGTCGAGACGCTGGCGCCGGTGTGCGCCTCAACCTCGCGATCGGCGTCGACGAACTGCAATCCGAAGCGTTCGGCCAGGCGTTTGCCGATGGACGTCTTGCCGGCGCCCATGGGGCCAACGAGGACAAGGTTGGGGGCGGTGTGCATGGGGTGATCTTAACAATCGCGTGGGTGCATTTCGGTCCAGATCGCGACGACCGCTCATCCCTGTATCAAGTGCCGGGCCAGCCCCTGGGCCTGTCGAAGACGCCTCAGTGCCTTGTAGGGCGGAGCTTGCTCCGCTGCTTTTGGCTTCCCCTGGCAAGGCCCAACGGAGCAAGCACCGCTGTACAAATGCAAGGGTTTTCGTGCCGCGCGCCGGTCTGCCTGGATAAGCTCCATCCAAAGGCAGTTGCAGATTGAGAAGTCATTTTTTCTCGTCATTCCCGCGCAGGCCGGAACCCATGCCCGTATATGTTCAGATCGCGGGGATCACCTGCGATGGGTGTCCCGGCATGGGTTCCGGCCTTCGCGGGAATGACGAACCAGGCCCAACGCGCACGGATGCTCAGGCTCTGCCGGGATCTTGCTGGTGATCGAATATCGCCGCCGACAATCATTGTTTACGGTGCGATCGGCTGACGCTTCGCATCGAGCGCAATCGTCCGATCCGCAATCTCCGGCAGCGTGCGCAGCGCCTGCCGGCTGACGCGTTCGAAGAACTGGACGAAGCGATCCACTTGCGGACGGGTCATCGCGGCACGATCCGGATTGGCCGCCTGCAGGGTGAGTTCCTGTTGCCAGCGCCACTCGGGGACGACCTCGAAGCCGGGACCCTGCAGCCACAGCAGTCGATCGATGCGTTGCCACAGCGGCGGATAGTCGCGGCCGAGCGCTGCGTTGCAGTAATTCCGCCAGAGACCTGCGCCATCTTCCTCGCGCTCGACAGCGTTCAACGGCTCGACCAGTTCCGCAGCCGTTTGTGCGGGGGCCTTGAGGAACCATCCCTCGAGAATCACGAGGTCAGCGCCGCGGGCGCGCGGCCATGTCGTGATCGGCAGCCGCCGGTCGCTGATCTTGTCGAAGCGTGGAAGCTGCGTTTCGCCGCCGGCACGCAGGGCGTCGATGACCGCGCCTGCCAGTGGCAGGTCGTGCGTGCCGGGCGGCCCGCGCGTGGCCAGCAGCGGATGCACGTCGCGCGCGAGTTGCAGGCGCGCGCCGTGGTCGAGGTAAAAATCATCGATCGACAGCACCACCACCTGCACGCCGCGGGTTTGTCCCAGCGCCGCGACCTGGGCGGACAACGTCGATTTGCCGGTGCCCTGCAGGCCGGCGATGCCGTAGACGCGCGCACCGTGTCGCAGGGCATCGTCGAGGACAGTGGCGACGAAGCCGGGGGCATAACCGATCGTCGAAGGCGAGTGCGTGATGGAGGACATCGCGAGACAATAACGCAACACCTCGACGCATCCATCCGATCCGCGTTGCGCGGCCTGGGCGATGAAGATCCGGATTTTATGAAGATCCGAAGATCCGGATTTATGAAGTTCCGGACTTTATGAAGATCCGGACTTCACTGCATCCGCACTACGCTGCGGCCAGACGACTCAAGTACAGGCATCCATGAACGATTTCTACATCGAAGCCCTCGACACCTTCACGACCCTGTTCAACGAGGCCCAGGCCAGCGACGAGCCCGAACCCACGGCGATGACGGTGGCATCGTCGACACGCGACGGCCGCGTATCGGCGCGTACGGTGTTGCTGAAGACGTTCGACGCGCGCGGGTTCGTGTTCTACACCCACCTCGACGGCCGCAAGGGAATGGAACTGCAGGACAACCCCCGGGCGGCGCTGTTGTTGTTGTGGAAGCGGTTGCGCGAGGGCGGCGTGCAGGTGCGCATCGAGGGTGCAGTCGTGATCGTGGATGATGCGGAAGCCGATGCGTATTTCGCGTCGCGACCGCGCCTGAGCCAAATCGGCGCATGGGCGTCGGATCAGTCCGGCACGCTGGCATCCCGCACCGTGTTCGAGCAGCGCATCGCACGCTACGAGCAGGAGTTCGACGGCCGCGACGTGCCGCGACCCCCGGACTGGTCGGGCTTCCGCGTCGTGCCGCGCTCCATCGAGTTCTGGTACGGCGCGAAATTCCGTTTGCATGAGCGCTGGTTTTACGAGCGTGATGCATCCGGCCAGTGGTCGAAACGGATGCTGTATCCGTGAGCGCAACAGTTTTTCGTAGGAGCGGCTTCAGCCGCGAGCTCTTGTGTCTGGCATGCCGATCGAAAAGCTCGCGGCTAAAGCCGCTCCTACGGCCGAAGGAAGTCCCCGTGGGACAGAAGCGATACGCATGATCGGCCCCCAACGCATCGTCTGCCTGACCGAGGAACCCACCGAAACCCTGTACGCGCTCGGCGAGCAGGATCGCATCGTCGGCATCAGCGGCTTCACCGTGCGGCCGGCGATCGCGCGCAGGGAGAAGCCGAAGGTCAGTGCGTTCATCAGCGCGAAGATCGGCGAG
The DNA here is from genome assembly GCA_037720875.1 of Luteimonas sp. Classification (GTDB taxonomy): domain Bacteria; phylum Pseudomonadota; class Gammaproteobacteria; order Xanthomonadales; family Xanthomonadaceae; genus JALYOU01. The sequence continues at coordinate 2,893 of JBBJNO010000307.1, forward strand.
ATCCTCAAGCTCAAGCC
>JBBJNO010000061.1:0-10933 GCA_037720875.1 Luteimonas sp.
AGGTCCGAGAATTCGGCGGGCAGCAGTATGTGATGGAACTGGCGCTGATCGCCGCCCCAAGTGGTGACTTCATCGACGCCGGCGACGGTCTGCAGGATCGGACGCACGATCCAGTCCTGGGCGTCGCGCAGATCCATGTCGCTGACCTGCGCGGGCGTAACGCCTTTGGCACGACCGAGCGCATACCAGTAGACCTGTCCCAAGCCTGAAGAATTGGGACCCAGTTCCGGCCGCAAACCTTCGGGCAGGCGGTCGCCGATTTCCTGCAGACGCTCGTTGACCAGCTGGCGCGCGAAGTACACGTCCATGTCGTCTTCAAAGTAGAGCGTCACCGCCGACCAGCCGAAGGTGCTGGCCGAGCGCACCTCCTGGACCTTCGGCAATCCGGCGACGGACGCTTCCACCTGGGCGGTGATTAGTTGTTCCACGTCTTCGGCGGCGAGGCCCGGTGCTTCGGTGTTGATCAGCACTTGCACCGGCGTCACATCGGGAAACGCATCGACCGGCACCTGCCGATAGGCGCGTAGCCCGAGCGCCGCGATCACCGCAAACGCGATCAGCACCAGCAGGCGATACCGCAGCGAGACCTCGATCAGACGATTCAACATGCGAGCGTTCCGCCGGCGGCGTCATCAGGGGACGCCATCAGTCGTTGTCTCCCAGTTGCGATCGGAGCAAACGTGACTTGAGCGCGTAGACGCCGGTGACCGCGATGCGATCACCGGGTTTGAGCCCCGCCGTGACGACCGTGGCATCGCCGATCGTCTCCCCGGTTTCCACCGGCACCGGCTCCAGGACCCCGCTGTTCTCCTTGCGGAACGCCACCGTCTGGCCCTGCAGCAGGGTCAACGCCGTCGTTGGCACCGTCACTTGGACAGTCGGCGCGCCTTCCAGCATCAGCAGCGCCTCGACGAGATCACCGGCATGCAGAAGGTCACGCGTGTTGTCGACTTCGATGCGCGCCAGCGCCGTGCGGGAGTCCTCGGCGGTGCGATGGCCGCGCTGCACGACCGTACCCGGCAGGCGGGTATCACCGATCAGGATTTGCGCCGTGCTTCCCAACGCGATCCGTTGCGCCGTCTGCGCCGGCAGCTTGGCGTCGATCCAGACCTTAGATTCATCGACCAACCGGAACAACGTAAAGCCGGGATCGATCTGCTGCCCGACCACAAAATCGTCCTGGGTCAGACGGCCGGCATGCGGCGCGGTCAGCGTGAATTCGCCATTGGCCCGGCCCGGTGCCGTGCCGGGCAGTCCATACGCGCGAGCCTTGGCTCGTGACTGCTCGACGGCGATCTGGGCTTCGTCGTAGCGCCTGCCAGACACCAGATCGCGTCCCAGGGACTGGATGCGACGCCATTCCTGCTCGGCCATCCGCAGGCCCGCCTGGGCATCGGCCACCTCGACGCTGGACAGCGTCACCAGCGGGGTTCCCGCCGTGACCTCATCGCCAAGTCGGGCATGCCGCCTTACCACCAGCGCCGGAACCCGTGGCGTGATCAGGGTAGTGCCGTAGGTGTTTTCCAGCACTTCGGCTGGGACCCGCAACTGCCCTTGCACCGGCGCGGCGGTCACGATAGCCATCTGGACGCCGGCGGCCTTCAGCGCCGCGGCATCCAGCGGCTCCGGCGCGCCGGCTGTGTCCGGGCCGCCTGTTTGGGCTTTGGACTCAGCGGTCGTTGGCGCGTCGACGGCCGGTTTGGAACAGCCAGCGAGCGTCAGGGCGGCCAGGCACGCGATTAACAGCAGATGTCGCGGCGAGTCATTCATCCTTAACGGTCTCATGGTGGGGCTCCCAAGCCGGACCACTCGTCCAGTTGACCAACGGCGTACAGATAGTCGAAGTAGCTTTGCCAGACCCGGCCGTCCAAGGCAGCGCCGGCCAAGGCTGTGTCCAGGGTCTGCTTGATCTGCAGCACATAGTCGGCAGTACTCAGTTCACCGGCTTGCCAAAGGCGCTCCAGTGCGTTGGAGCGCGCGGCCAGGTCGGTGCCGCGGCTGCGATGCCAGGCCGCCCAAGCCTCCCGCACCGCGATGTAGATGCGAGCGGCGCTCTCCGCCCTGGCTTGCAGCTCCAGTCGCAGGCGCTCCATGTCGGCATCCGCGCCGGCGGCGTCGGCCCGCGCGGCGACGGCTTCAGCCCGGTAGCTGTTACGGACGAACAGCGGCACCGCGATGGACATCCCGATCACGCTGCCACTTGCCTCGCCCATGTCGATCCGGCCACCACGCAAGCTCACCGTGGGATCAGGCCGTCGATCGCGATCGGCCACGGCGATCCGTTGTTGCGCGACATTGGCCTCGGCCAAGGACACCCGAAACTCGGGCAAACCGGTGACGACGCCTTCCACGCCCATTCGCGTGATCGGCGGTGGCGCCTCGGGCAAGCGCAGCGACGCCAACACCCCGGCGTTGCCTCCCACGCGGGTGAAGGCCTCCTCAGCCGTGGCTGAGTCCGCCAGGAGAGTGGCTTGTTCGGCCAACGCCTCATCCCGCGTGAGCAGGACGAGATCGCGTTCCGGGCTGGAGATGTCGCCCACCAGACGCTGGCGTTCGGCCAATCCGGCCAGTCGCTCGGCCAGCGCGACACGCTGTTCGCCAAGTTCGACTTGCCGACGGGCCGCCAACCACTTCGTCCAGCCCGTCAGCCAGTCGCGGGCAAACTCGGCCGATTGCAGGGTGTATCTGGCCTCGGCGCCGGCCAGTTCGGCATCGCCCACCGCGCGACGCGCCCGGCGCTTGCCCGACAGATCCAGGGTCTGGCTCAGGCCAACGGTGCGGATGCGATCCGGCCCCTCATCGTCCGCGGCCAGCTCGACCTCGGGGTTGTAGATGGGTCCACCGGCCGCGATGGCGCGGGCGCGGGCGGCGGCAAGCTTGCGCTCGGCCGACAGTGCCGCCGGGTGTTGCCGCCATGCCTCGGCGAGCGCCTGACGCAGGGGCGCTGCGGCCTGCGTTGTGTCGGGGAGTGCGTCGCTGGCCGCGGACGGCGGCGCGGTGACCGACAGCAGAATCAGCGTGGCGGCAGCCAGGCCCCAGGTCGGAATCCAACATGCGATACCAGTTCTCAATGCGCTGTCCTCTGCGGGCGGGTTGGCACCAAAGATGCCTGCGCACCGGTCTGAGCCCTTTCATCGGAAGTATGCCGCAGCAACAGATAGTGCCCGTTACCCGTAGTCATGACTGGCCGCAACTTCCGGCGCAGGTGCTCGGGCATCTCACGAAAAGTGTCAGAAGGCGACGCGACATATTGCAAAGACGGCTTCGCGAGATGGGCTTCCAGTGTGACAAGGTCGTCGATGCGCTGGGCCCGTCCGCCGAGGCGGCGGACATGGACGAGGCCATGCGGATCGCATCGGAATTTCCATGGGCGCAAACCGGCTGCATCGAAATCCGCCCGGTGCGCGACATGGGTGCGGTGCGACGGCGCGTGGGCGCGCTGTCGCGCGGCAGCCCTGTGGCAGGGGCTTCAGCCCCGACGATTGCACATCATCGGCGTCGGGGCTGAAAACCCCTCCCACAACAACCTGCAACCCGATCAATTCAGTGCGCTGCACGCGTCAATGCAAAAAGAACACGCGCATCGTCGGCGTCCAGCACGCCGGTCTCGCTGTCGAGGCCGCGGAAATGGCGATGGAATGCGCGGATCGCGGCGGCGGGATCGTCCATCGGATAACCCAGCACGCGCATCGCCTGCATCGCATCGAAACCGGCGGGCGGTTCCGGCATCACCGCTTGCGGCCAGCGTCCGAAGCCGGCGTCGGCGAGTTGTTTCCACGGAAACAGATGGCTCGGATCGCGTTTGCGCGTGGGCGCCATGTCGGCGTGCGCGATGATCTGCGTACGCGGGATGTCCAGGCGCGTGCACAGGTCGTCGAGCAGACGCAGCAAGCTTGCGATCTGCGCCGGCGGAAATGGATCCTCGCCGTTGTTGTCGAGCTCGATGCCGATCGACGATGAATTGACATCGGTGATCGTGCCCCAGCGCCCGCCGCCGGCATGCCACGCGCGGCGCTGGTCGGAAACGAGCTGATACAACTCACCCTCGCGTCCGACCAGGTAATGGGCACTGACCCGTCCACCGCTGTTGCGCGTGCGCAGCGTGAGCAGGCTCTCCTGCACCGAATCCTGTTCGGTCGCGTGCAACACGATCAGGATTGCCTGACGTGCGTTGTGGTTAGGCGACGCGACCCACTTCGCCATCGGATTGCGTGATGGCGCGTGGCTGCAGGCGGTCATCGCGGTGAGCAACAGGATGGTCAGCAGTGAACGCATGCCTGCATTGCAACCGGCAACGCCAGAGTTTGCAAGCCTGTTTTCGTGGGTGCGAATTCCTTCGCACGCCTTGGATCGGGGCCTGAAAAGCGTGCGAATGAATTCGCACCCACAAGAGCGCTATCCACCAGAGCTCATGGCTGAAGCTGCTCCGCGAGAAGCATCCTTGCCTCCCACAAGAGAATGGGCTGCGATCAGATCGCGTAATACATCTGGTATTCCAGCGGATGCGTCGCGCCGCGGAAGGCGGTGACTTCCTTCATCTTCAGCGCGATGTAGCCATCGATGAAGTCGTCGGTGAACACGCCGCCGGCTTTCAGGAAGTCGCGATCCTTGTCCAGCGCTTCCAGCGCCTGGTCGAGCGAATGGCAGACGGTGGGGATGCCCTTCTCCTCTTCCGGCGGCAGGTCGTACAGGTCCTTGTCGCTGGGACTGCCCGGATCGATCTGGTGCTTGATGCCGTCGAGACCGGCCATCATCAACGCGGCGAAAATCAAATAGCCGGAGTTCATCGGATCGGGAAAACGAATCTCGATGCGGCGCGCCTTCGGGTTGGACACGTACGGGATGCGGCACGAGGCCGAACGGTTGCTGGCCGAATACGCCAGCATCACCGGCGCCTCGTACCCGGGCACCAGCCGCTTGTACGAATTGGTGGTGGAGTTGGCGAACGCGTTGATCGCGCGCGCGTGCTTGAAGATGCCGCCGATGTACCACAACGCCATCTGCGACAAACCGCCGTAGCCGTCGCCGGTGAACAAATTCACGCCGCCCTTGGCCAGCGACTGGTGCACGTGCATGCCGCTGCCGTTGTCGCCGACGATGGGCTTGGGCATGAAGGTCGCGGTCTTGCCGTTGCGGAAGGCGACGTTCTTGACGATGTATTTCATCGTCAGCAAATCGTCGGCCTTCTTCACCAGCGTGTTGAACTTGGTGCCGATCTCGCACTGGCCTGCGTTCGCAACTTCGTGGTGGTGCACCTCGACCTCGATGCCGACGGATTCGAGCGTCTTGCACATCTCCGCACGCATGTCGTGCAGCGAATCCAGCGGCGCGACCGGGAAATAGCCGCCCTTGATGCCGGGACGGTAGCCGCTGTTGCCACCTTCGTAGTCCTTGCCCGAATTCCAGTGCGCTTCCTCCGAATCCACGTGGAAGAAGGTGTGGCCCATCTCGTTGGAATAGCGCACCGAATCGAAGATGAAGAATTCCGGCTCCGGGCCGAAGAAGGCCTGCTCGGCGATGCCGCTGGATTTCAGGAACGCCTCGGCGCGCTTGGCAACGCCGCGCGGATCGCGCGAGTAGGCCTGCATCGTCGCCGGGTCGAGGATGTCGCAGGTCAGCACCAGCGTCGGGTCGGCGGTGAATGGATCCAGGAACGCGGTCGAGGGATCCGGCAGCAGCACCATGTCTGATTCGTTGATGCCCTTCCAGCCGCTGATCGACGAGCCGTCGAACATCTTGCCGTCCTCGAACAGCGACGCCTCGACGATCGACTTGGGAAAGCTGACGTGATGCTGCACGCCGCGCATGTCGGTGAAGCGCAGGTCGACGAATTCGACCTTGTGGTCACGGATGAGTTTTTCGACGTGTTCGAGGGACATGTGGGTGGCTCGGTGGGAGATGGCTCCTAGCTACGCATGTGTCATGCCAATCGCTAACTGCATGATTTCACTACGCGCAGGCCCCTTTCGATAGTGCCAAGGATGCAAATTGGTGCGCTCGTTCCAATGAATGCACCAAGCTGGTGCATTGCAAAATCCTGTAGGAGCAGCCGCGACGTTGGGAGGCGAGCGTCGCGGCTGAAGCCACTCCCACAAGATGCGAGCTTTCTGCTCCGTCCCAGTCCCCCGCTTCACTAGACTATGCAGCCCCGCACCTGCCCTCCCCATGACCGACCTGCTGGCCGCCCTCTTCCTCGGCATCATCGAAGGCATCACCGAATTCCTGCCGATCTCCAGCACCGGGCATCTGCTGATCGCCGAGCGCTGGCTGGGCCATCGCAGCGACCTGTTCAACATCGCCATCCAGGCCGGCGCGATCCTGGCGGTGGTGCTGATCTACCGGCAGCGGCTGTGGCAACTGGCGATGAGTTTCATGCGGCGCGGCGACATGCCTGTGCAGGACACGCTTGCCGCTGACGTGTACGGACAGGCACCGCGCGACTACGCGTACAAGCTGGCCGCCGCGTTCGGTGTGACCGCGATCGGTGGCCTGCTGGTCAAGGCGCTGGGCTGGGAGCTGTCGGCCGAGGTTGCGCCGATCGCATGGGCGCTGGTGCTGGGGGGCGTGTGGATGCTGGCCGCGGAATATTTCGCCGCAAGGCGTGCCGAAACACTCGGCGAGCGCAGCACCATCACCTGGCTGGTGGCGATCCTGGTCGGTATCGCGCAGGTCGTCGCAGGCGTGTTTCCCGGCACCTCGCGTTCGGCGGCGACAATCTTCGTCGCGTTGCTGGCCGGCACCACCAATCGCGCCGCGGCCACCGAGTTCGCGTTCCTGGTCGGCATCCCGACCATGTTCGCGGCGACAGGCTATGAATTAGTGAGTGTGATGCGCAACGGCGGCGCGGCGAATGAAGACTGGAGTGCGTTGGCGGTCGCCTTCGTCGCGTCCGCGGTGACCGCTTTCATCGCGGTGAAGTGGTTGCTGCGTTACATCCAGACGCATCGGTTCACGGCGTTTGCGGTGTACCGGTTCGTCGCGGGTGCGGCGTTGTTGATGATGATTCCCGGCGGGAGTTGATGGCGCTCTCCGTCTCCCTTCGGTTGTCGAGGGGAGAAGGGAACAGCGCAAGCCTCAACGATGGTCGTCGGCATTCCACGCCTCCGAATACAGGTCGCCCTGTCCATTGCCCGGGCTGCGCAGCCGTTCGATCACTTCGGCATAGTGCAACGGTCTCGTCGATGCCGGTTCGGGCAAGGGCGCAGCCTCAGCCCTCGGCACCGGGATGCAGCGAATACGTTGCATACGTCGCGGCCTCCGTCAGCACGTGGCCCTGCATTGCCTGGAATACATCGGTGGCGGTGAAGCGTTCGGGCACGCCCAGGGTGGCCACATCCAGCGCGAAGATGCGGAAGAAATAGCGATGCAGGCGCAAGTCGTTCGCCGGCGGATAGGGGCCGTCGTATCCGAAGTAGTCGCCCGCCATGTCGGCATCGTCCGCAAACCACTCGGTGTAGCTGTTCAAGCCCTGCCGCGAACCGTTCGGCCCGGGTGGCGATGGCTTTCCTTTTTTCGTGATCCCGTCGCTGCAACTGCCTGCCGCGATCTGGTTGATGTCGGCGGCCATGTCCACCATCGCCCAATGCACGAAATCGGTGCGCGGCTGGTCGACGGGGATCTCGACGCCTTCCTTGTTGACCATCTCGGCGACAGTCGGCACGTCCGTGTCGATGCACAGCAACGCAAAGGATTTCGTCCCCTCGGGCACATCGCGCCACGCCAGCTGCGGATTGCGGTTGCCACCGAAGCCGTCCGGCGCGCCCATCGCGAATTCGGCGGGGATGCGTCTGGCATGTTCGAAGCTGTTGCTGGTGATCTGCATTGATATCTCCTTGTGAACTATGGGTTATCACTCCATCAGGCTACGCAATAAAGCGGTCCCGACTGAAATTTCAGCGCGATCTGCGCCTGATGCGAACATTCTTGTGCGTCGCATAGTCGGCTGTCCAACGTCGCTCGATGATCAGCGATCCCTGCCGTAACTGCTCGGCGATCAGCGCACGCAATGCCGGCTTGTGCGGGCCGGACCACAGCAACGGTGGTGGCAACACGAGCCGCGCGTCGTCTGCGTGCAGGACCAGGGTGCCGTATGCACTGGTTTCGACCCGACGCACGTTTTGCCACGCCAACGCGTACTGGCCGAGGACGCTGCTCACGGTCACGACGCTGCTGTCCGCGGCAATCTGGCCTGCGCTCATGAGCAGATAGAGGGCCAGCATCGCGAAGGCCGCGAACAGACAGGCAACGGCATCGTCCCCGTTGCGCCACGACATGAGGGCCGCAATGGAGAACGCCGCCAAGCCCAGTGCCCCGATCATCCTGACGGGTGTGAGTTCGACGCTGGGACGGTCGAATCCTGTCATGGCCGCGCCGGCGTCAGCATGTTGCAGCGACATGTTGTTGCAGAGCGGAGCTCGCTCCGCTGCTTTTCAGGGACAAGAGCAAGCGCAGCGGAGCAAGCTCCGCTCTACAAGAGCAGGGTCGGCCAGCAAGCGGGGCTTGGTCGATGTCCACTAACCCGGCACGACTGCGTCCGGCACGACTGAGCCCGACACGACTGCGCCCGACACGGACGAATTCGCGACCGCCGTCGAGAGCCGATCCGCCACCCAGCGCTCGGCAAACCCATCCAGTTTCGCGCTCTGCAAAAACCCGCAGTGCCCGCCCCAGCGTGCGATGTCCAGGTGGGCGTGATCGGGCAGTGTCCATCCGCGAAAATCGGAAACCGGAATGACCGGGTCGTCCTCGCTGGTAAGAATGCTGACCGGCACGGCCAGGCCCGCCATGCGCTCGCCGGCGATGTTGTAGCCGTCGAAATAGGCTTCGAGCGTCTCGAAGTCGGTGTGCTGCTCCACCAGCCAGCGCGTGAGGTCGCGCAGATCCTGTTTCAGCAGATGACGGTCGTAGTCGTGCTGCTGCGGGAACAGCTTGCGTTTGCGCAGCAGCGATCGGCGCCATTTGTGCGCGAAATACCAGTTGTAGAAACCCACGCCCTGTTCCATTTCCACCATTGTCCCGGCCGGATCCAGCACCGGACACACGGCCGCCGCATGCGCAAGCGGCAACCCCGCCGCGGGCGCGCGCAAGGCCACGCGCAATGCGAAGTTGCCGCCCAGCGAATAACCCGCGACCACCATTGGTTGCGATGCGAAACGGTTGGAGACATCGCGCGCGGCGTGCACGACCTCGTCGATGCGGTTGGAGTGGAACAAGGCTTCGTTGAGATGGTGCGTGTTGCCATGGTCGCGGAAATTCAGACGGAACACATCGAACCCGCGGCCCAGCAAGTGCGCCGTGGTCAGGCGCATGTAGCTGGAATTGACGCTGCCTTCCCAGCCGTGCAGCAGCAGCGCCAGCCGGCGCGGTGCCGATGATGCTGCCGAATCGACGCCTCGTGGCAGCACGCTATGCAGTCCCTGCAGACGCACGCCGTCGCCGCCATCGACGATGTGCTCGGTGGTGCTAGCGCCGGTCTTGTTGAGCAGTTGCTGTCCGCGCCGTACGCGCAGCGGACTGGAGCTGAGGATCGACTGCACGTGGCGGTTGCGCAGCCAGCGCGGTGGTTGGTAGTCGGCGGCTGTCAGCCGGAGAGCGGGCCTCGGACATGGGCAATCGTCCACAACGAGCGGCTGCCTGGTGGTTGCCCGGCCGGAGGCGGCCGTGTCGTTCGATCGTGTCGGCATGCCGGTCATCGTGTTAGTCCCGATGCCCCATTCCCGACACCCGGCTCTCCATCGCCGCCACGATCCGCTCGCGCGCCAGCTCGGCGATGCGGCGCCGGCCATCGGCGTCGCCCGGCGCGATCGGCTCGAGGAAATGCACCTCGCCCTGGCGCGCCGGCTCACCGAGCAGGCGCAGGAAATTGGCGAAGAAATCCTCGCCCGGCTGGAACGCGATGATGCTTTGCGCCGAAGCATGCTCGCCATACCGCAATGCCACCGGTTGCACCGGCGCGCCTGCTTCCACCGCCGCCAGGAAGATGCGCGCATGGAACGGGCCGACTTCGCGGCCGTCGCGCGTGCGGCCTTCGGGGAACACGCCGACCGAACGCCCCGCACGCAATCGCGCCAGCATTTCATGCAGCACGCCGCCGAGCGATTCCTGGCTGCCACGCTTGTGAAAGATGGTCTCGGCGCGCAGTGCCATCCAGCCAATCAATGGCCAGCCCGCGATCTCGCGCTTGGCGACGAAGCCCATCATGCGCTGGCTGTGCAGCGCCACGATGTCGATCCAGCTGACATGGTTGGCGACGAACACGGTCGCGCCCGCCAGCGGCGTGCCGACGCGGCGCAGGCGGAAACCGAAGATGCGCATCATCCCGGCCGACCACAGGCGGATCACGCGATGGTCGAGGCGCTCGTCGCCGATGCGCAGGCCCGTGGTCAGCGGCGTGAGCAGCAGCAGCACCACGGGCAGGTGGATCAACAGATGCCACAGCAGCAGCGGAACGCGGACGATGTAGCGCAGCGCGCGCGCGAAGGAGTTGGATGGCGGCGCGGGGGTCATGGCAACACCATACACAACCACATTAGAGCCTCGCCACGGTATGCACGGACCATCGACGCGAGTGCTGTTGGCCTAGCGTCGCTGCACCACGGCCAGGGTCAACCGCGAGATGCAGGCCAGCCTGGCGTGGTCGTCCTCGATGCGGATTTCCCACACCTGCGTGCTGCGTCCCAGATGCAACGCGCGCGCGGTGCCGGTGACGGTGCCTTCGCGCACGCCGAGCAGGTGATTGGCATTGATCTCGATGCCGACCACGCCCTGCGTGTCCGCATCCACGCACAATCCGCCCGCGGTACTGCCCAGTGTCTCGGCCAGCGCCACGGACGCGCCGCCATGCAGCAAGCCGTACGGTTGCAGCGTGCGCGCATCCACCGGCATGGTGCCGCGCAGGTAGTCGGGGCCGAGTTCGGTGAAGCGGATGCCGAGC
>JBBJNO010000062.1:0-10891 GCA_037720875.1 Luteimonas sp.
TCGGCGATGTACAGCAGGGAATCGCTGGCCGCGAGCGCCGTTGGAAAACACAACGGTGTCTGCGGCATTGCGATGGTGGCCGACAACGGCACGTCGTCGCCATGCATGGCGTCGCTTCCGCCGATCATCGACTGCACTAGTGCGTCGAGCGTGCTAACGGGGCCGTCGCCGATCACCTGATGCCGCAGACATCCGTCGCGATCGATGATCAATACCGTCGGCCATGCGCTGATGCCGAATTGCTGCCATGCGGTCCACGTGGCGTCAAGTCCGATCGGATAGGTCAGCGATTGCTCGATCTGCAGCTGTTCGATGCTGCGTGGGTCGCGCTCGAAATCAAAACGCGGCACGAGGATGGCTGCGACGTGCAGGCCCGCACCGTGGCGTCGCTGCAGCTGCGCCAGGTCATCGAGGCGTTGCCGGGTCCATGCGGAACTTGCACAGCCAAACAGCAGCACCACCGGCTTGCCACGCAGCGCCGCAAGCCGCAGCGGCTGCGGCAGGTTCGGCCAGATCAGGCGAAGGGACAGCTCAGGTGCGATCGACGGCATGAATGCAGGTGCCGGGTTCTGTTGCGGTGGATGATTTGCATGGAGCCCCGGCCGCAATTATGCGTCAAGCGCATGATGCAGCCCGTGCACGATGCCATCACCGGCGGCATCGAGATGCATCCACACCTGCTCGAAATCGGCAAGGCCGCCGGTGTACGGATCGGCCAGGTCGCAGGGCGGCGGGTGTCCGGCCCACTCGAGCAGCCGTGCGATCGACACGTGCGTGTCGGCTGCCGACTGCGCCCGCGTCTGTCGCAGCGTGGAACGGTCAGCACAGAGGATCAGATCAAACTCGCGAAAATCCTGCCGCGTCAACATGCGTGCGCGTTGGCCGGCGATGTCGATGCCATGCGCGGCGGCGGTGCGGATCGCGCGCGGGTCCGGCGGCTGCCCCGCGTGCCAGTCGCCCAGTCCGGCGGAATCCACGACCACGCGGTCTTTCAGCAACGGCTCGGCGGCGATCCGTGCGCGCAGCCAGCCTTCCGCCATCGGCGACCTGCAGATATTGCCGAGGCACACGATCAACACCTTGATCGGGTCAGCCTTCATCGCACCACCGCGAGATGCGCCTCGGCGCGGGCAAGATCCTCGGGCGTATCCACGCCGGGAGGAAATGGCTCGGGCGTGAGTTCGACCGCGATGCGGATGCCCGCCTCCAGTGCGCGCAATTGCTCCAGCGACTCGATCTGCTCCAGACGTCCCGGCGGCATCGTGGTGAAGCGTCGCAGGAATCCGGCGCGATATGCGTAGATGCCGATATGCCGCAGCCATTCGCCGTCTGCCGGCAGGCTCGCGTGACCGGGTCCGCGATCATGTGAAAACGCATCGCGCGCAAATGTCTCACGAGAAAATGCTTCATGAGAACATTCTTCATGAGAAAATGCTTCACCAGAAAATGCTTCACGAGCCCAGGGAATCGGCGCGCGGCTGAAATACAACGCATGGCCGCTGGCGTCGCGCACCAGCTTGACCGTGTTGGGATCGAACAGCATCGCGGCGTCCTCGATCGGCGTGGCCAGCGTCGCCATCTCGCTGCCGCTCGCCAGCAAGCGCGCCGCCACCGCACGGATGCCCGCCGCGGGTGCGAAGGGCTCATCACCTTGCAGGTTGACGACCACGGTGTCGTCCGCCCACCCGGCCAGCGCCGCGCATTCGGCGAGCCGGTCGGTGCCGGAGGCATGCGTCGATGCGGTCAGCACACATCGCACCCCGCTGCCCTCCAGCGCATCGATGATGCGCGCATCGTCGGCGGCGACCCAGACCTCATGCGCGCCTGCAGCCAGCGCGCGGCGCGCGACATGCAGCACCAGTGGCTCGCCACCGAGCAGGCGCAACGGCTTGCCGGGCAGGCGCGTTGCGTCGTAGCGCGCGGGAATGGCGACGACGAAATTCATGCCGGAGCCGCCGTGCTCATGCCGCGAAACTCATGCCGCGAAACTCATGCGTCGAAACTCATGCGTCGAAACTCATGCCGCGCCGCCGCGCGGCGGCAGGCGATGCTGCAACGCGATCCAGAAGGCTTCGGGCAATTCCGCGCGGATCGGCACGCTGTAGGTCATCGGGCCGGCGAAGGCGCTGCATTTCACCGCGTCCTTTTCGGTCATCAGCACCGGCAGGTCGCTGCCGAACTGGAAATCTTCGGCCACGTAGCGGTGATGATCGGCAAACGCATGCGGCACCACCGCCATGCCCAATTCGCGCAACATGGTGAAAAATCGTTCGGGATGGCCGATCCCGGCCACCGCATGCACGCGCTGGCCGACAAAGGCCGCCAATGCACGTGGCCGGCCACCGAGCAGCGGCAGGGCCATGCCGGCCGACACATGCATCGGCCACTCGCCGAAACCCTGCTTGCTGGTGCCGGCGTTGAGGCTATTCGCGGAAAGATTGACGACCCTGAAATCGCATTCCCGGTTGCGCTCGATCGGCTCGCGTAACGGGCCGGCGGGCAGCAATCGTCCATTGCCATAGCGACGCGCGCCGTCGACCACCTCGATCTCGATGTCACGCGCAAGCCCGTAGTGCTGCAGGCCGTCATCGCAGATCACGATGTCGCACCCAACCTCGGCCAGCGCACGCGCCGCGCTGACGCGATCGCGGTCGACCCTGACTTTGACGCCACTGCGGCGCGCGATCAGTACCGGTTCGTCGCCGGCGGTGTCGGGATCGCTTTTCGCATCGACCCACAACGCCTGCGATGCCCCCTTGCGGCCGTATCCGCGGCTCGCCACGCCGGGACGCCAACCGGCCTCTCGCAGGCGTGCGACGATGGCGATCACCAGTGGCGTCTTGCCGGCGCCACCGGCCGTCAGGTTGCCGACCACGACCACGGGAATGCCGGCACGTCGCCGTCGGAGGATGCCTCCGCGATACAACATCGCGCGCAGGCTGATGCCAGCACCATACAACTGCGACAGCAATTGCGCGTGCAGCGGCGGTGTCGCATCGCCGTACCACCACGCCGGGGGCTGCGGTCCGCGCGTTGTCATGCAGCATCCTTCATACGGAATCAGGCTCGCGGAACTGCATGCGGTGCAGTCGCGCATACAGTCCGCCGCGCGCGATCAGTTCGGCATGCGTGCCCTGCTCCACCAATCGGCCGTGATCGAGCACCAGCACCTGGTCGGCATGTTCGATGGTGGACAGCCGGTGCGCGATGACCAGCGTCGTGCGGTCCGGCATCAGGTGTTGCAATGCATCCTGCACCAGCCGTTCGGACTCGTTGTCGAGCGCCGCGGTGGCCTCGTCCAGGATCAGGATCGGCGCGTCCTTCAACATCGCACGCGCGATGACGAGGCGCTGGCGTTGTCCACCGGACAGGCGTCCACCGTCCTCGCCAATCGGCGTGTCGACGCCTTGCGGCAGACGTTCAACGAATTCCATCGCATTCGCGCCGCGGATAGCGTCTGCCAATGCAGGCTCGCCTGCCCCGCTCAATTCGCCGTAGGCCACGTTCGCCGCGATGCTGTCGTCGAACAGCATCACCCGCTGGCTGACCAGCGCGATCTGCCGGCGCAGGTCCGCGAGCTTGTAGGCATTCAAGGGTTGGCCATCGAGCAGGACTTCCCCATGTTCCGGCGCATAGAAACGCGGCAGCAATCGGACCAGCGTGGTCTTGCCGCTGCCTGAGCGACCAACGATGGCGGTGACGGTGCCCGGCCTGGCGACAAAGCTGACGCCGTCCAGCGCCGGCTCGGCTTGTCCCGGGTAGCGCGCGGAAACATCCCTGAACTCGATCACGCCTTGGGCACGGGCCAGTGGCAACGTGCCCGTGTCGATCTCGTCTTCGCCGTCGAGCACCACAAACAGCCGCTGCGCAGACGACACCCCGCGTTGGACCAGGCCCTGCACGTTGGTCAGTTGCTTCAACGCCGGGATGATCGCGATCATGGCCACCATCATCTTGACGAAACCGCCGGCATCCAGCCGCCCGTCGATTGCCTCATACCCCGCCAGCAACAGCAGCAATGCGAGGCTGATCGCGCCCATCAGCTGCACCACCACCGAGGAGATCGATCGCGTGACCTCGACCTTCATCCCCAGCCTGAGGTTCCGCTGCACCAGCGTCGCGTAGCGGTCGAGCTCGGCCTGTTGTGCGCCGTACACCTTGACCTCCTGGTGCCCCTGCAGGGACTGGCCGGCGGACTGCAACATCCTGGCCGCACCTTCCTGCATGTGGTGGTTGATGCTGCGGTAGCGGCGGCCGACCCGGTCCATCATCACCGTCAGCAACGGCCCCAGCAGCAGGATCAGCAAGGTGATCTTCGGGCTTTCGGACAGCATCACGATGAACATCGCGATCACTTGCAAGCCGGCGCTGATCATCACCTTCATCGCATCGATCGCCGCCATCGCCACCTGTTCGGTATCTCCGCCGAGCTTGGTCAGCATCGACGGCACAGGCTCAGCATCGAAGCGCGAACCCGGCATGCGCAGGTATTTGCCCAGCAGCAACATGCGCAGGTCGCGCGCCACGCTGCGACCGGAACGCGCCACGCCGTAGTCGGTCACGAAACCAGCCAGGCCCCTGACCACGAACAAGCCCACGATCATCAGCGGCAAGACCGGGCTCACCCTGGTGTTGTTGGCATCGAAGGTCTCGTTGACGATGGGATCCATCAGCCAGGTAAAGCCCGCACCCGCCGCTGCCTCGAACACCATGCCGGCGAGTGCGATCAGCAGGAAGGGACGATACGGCCGGGCGTATTGGAGCAGACGTTTGTAGGTCGGCCAGGGCTTGCTGGCGCCGTTCAACGATGTGTCGCTCAACGCCCGGGCTCCGGCGCGGTGGCGATCATGATTTGCTTGAAGCCGAGCTGGCCGAGCGCGTCGTAAGCCGTCACCACCGCCTGGTGCGGCGTGCGTGCATCGGCGCGCAGCAACACCGGGCGGTCGCGGTCATTGCCGGTGACATCCACGATCGTGCGCTTGAGCGAATCGACATCGGTACGCAAGGCCTCGCGATCGCCGACGAAGTAACGCCCGTCGGCATTGACCAGCAGGTTCAGCGTGCGCGACTCACTTGGCACGGGTTCACCCGTGGCCTGCGGCAACTGCAGCCGCAACACCGAGCGCGTATCGAACGTGGTGGTGACCACGAAGAAAATGATCAAGACCAGGATCACGTCGATCAACGGGATCAGGTTGATCTCGGGTTCGTCGTCGGAACGGTGGTCGCGGATGCGCATGGCGTGGCGCCGGAAAGGTCAGGCGACGGGCGCGCGGACGATGGAGGCCACCGCTGTAGCGGCGGCCATACCGCGTGGATCGAGCGTATCCAGCAGGCGGATCGCCTCGTGTTCCATCGCAATGATGTACTCGGCAATGCGGCCGCGGAAATAGCGATGGAACATCAACGCGGGGATGGCGACGATCATGCCGGTCGCGGTGCACACCAGCGCCTTGCCGATGCCGCCGGCCAGCTGCGTGACATCGCCGATGCCGTGGTCGAGGATGCCCAGGAACATCTGGATCATGCCGACCACGGTGCCGAACAACCCCAGCAATGGACCGGCCGCAGCGATGGTGCCGAGTGTATTCAGGAAACGCTCCATGCGATGCACCAAGTGCCGGCCCACATCTTCCAGCCGTTCGCGGATCTGGTCGCGCGGACGGGCGCGCACATCCAATGCGGCCGCCAGCAATTCACCGAGGGGCGAGGTGCTGCGCAGGGAGTCGATGTGCACCGGGTCAAGCTTGCCGCGCGCGGCCCAGGCTCGGACCTCATCGCCCAGACCCGCAGGCAGAACGGCTTTGCGGCGCAAGGTCCAGAACCGCTCGACGATGATGCCGAACCCGACCAGCGACAACAGCAGCAACGGGATCATCGGCCAGCCACCCGCCTTGATCAGTTCCAGCACGCTTCAATCCTCCGGCACATCCGGCCGTTTCTATGCACGCCGGTAGGATAGCCCGCGCCGCGACGATACCCCAGCGGTGGTGATGTCCAACGCGCTGCCGCGCTTGGCGATCCGGCTATGGCATGACTGGCTGTTGTCCCGTTTTTTGCCGTCGCGCCGCATCCCACAATCTCGGACGGGCTTGGCGGTGGCCCTCGGCCTTGACGCCGTCAGCCGCCAGGCGAATCCGCAAGGCACCTTGATCGAGGGTTGAAGAGGCCTCGGCTCCTGCCCGTTCCCACCGGGCCAGGACTTCGGTCTTGGGGTGCCGGAAACGATTGCCGTATCCAGCCGAGGCAATCGCAAACCGCGCGCCGGTCGCTGCGACGAACGCGCCATCGGATGATCCGCTGCTGCCGTGATGCGCCATCAACACGACGTCGGCCTGCACGTCGCGCTTGTCGAGACGCAGCAGGCTGCGTTCCACCACATCGCCGATGTCGCCGGTCAGCAGCGCCGCGCCATGCGCGGTCTCAATCCGCAGCACGCAACTCGACTCGTTCTTCAGGTAAGGAAAATGCGGCGGCGGGTGCAGGATGCGCAGTGTCACTCCGTCCCATCGCCATGCCTGTCCCGCGATACAGGGTTGCGTCGCAGCCGTCGGCGAGCCGGCTGGCGCCATGACCTTGTGGATCGGGAACATGCGCCGCACCGCGTCGAAGCCACCGGCATGGTCGTTGTCGCCGTGGCTGACGATGGCGGTGTCGATGCTACGCACACCCAGCGCGTGCAAGGCCGGGATCACTGCGCGCTCGCCGGCATCGAAGCCATCCTTCACCGCCGGGCCCATGTCGTACAACAGTGCGTGTTGCTTCGTGCGCACCAACACTGACAGGCCTTGGCCGACATCGATGAACACGATCTCGGCTTCGCCGTGCCCGGGCAGGTCGCGCTGCGGCCACAGCAACGGCAGCCACAGCAACATCGCCAAAGGTTTGCCCGGCACACCGCGCGGCAGCAGCAGCCAGAACGTGCCGAGCAAGGCCAATGGCAACGCAAACCAGCGTGCTTCGGGGAGCCACCACAAGGCGATGCCACTGCTGCCGAGCCGATCGAACAGCGGCCACGTCAGATCGAACGCATGCACGGCCAACTGCCAACTCCACGCGCCCCACCCCGCATGCAACGCGTCCAGCGCGGTGCCGATCAACGACAACGGCACGACCACCAGACTCCACCATGGGACGGCCACCAGGTTCGCGACCGGCCCGGCCAGCGAGGCCTGCCCGAACAACACCACGGTCAGCGGCAACAAGCCGAGCGTCGCAACGCCTTGCGCGCCGAGGAAATCACGCAGCAGGTTCTGCGACGCGTGCGGAAGACACCACAGCAGCCAGCCGACACCGACGAAGCTCAACCAGAACCCGGGTGCGAGCAATGCCAGCGGATCAACGGCAAGCAACACGATCGCAGCCAGCGCCAATGACTCCGCCGGCCGCTGCGGACGGCGCCACAGTCGCGCCGCAACGATGACGCCGATCATCAGCACGGTACGTACGGTCGGCAACGCGAACCCGGCGACGGCCGCATAGCCACTCGCGCCGATCAGTGCGGCGATCGCGGACGCCTGCGGCCTTGGCAGGCGACGCGCCAACGAGGGCACGAGCCGCCAAAGCGCCGAGGCCAGCAAGGCGAAGAAGCCCGCGACCAGGCCGACGTGGAAGCCGGAAATCGCGATCAGATGGGTCAGGCCAGTTGCGCGCAATATCTCCCAATCGGCATCCTCCAGGTCGCGCGTGTCGCCCAGCGCCAGGGCGCGGATGAATCGCGAAGAGGCCTGGGGAATACTGCTGGCAATGCGTTGCGACATGGCATCACGCCACGCATCGATGCCGTGCGGTGCCGAGAGACGGCGCGCCAACGACGTGTCACGGACATAACCGGTTGCCGCCACGCGTTGCGCCAACGCGTACTTCTCGCTATCGAAGCCGCCGGAATTGCGCAAGCCGCGCGGCGCGCGCAGTTTCAGCGTCAATCGCCAGCGCGTTCCGGCCTGCAGGTCGCGGGCGGCAGGGTCCTGGTCGTACCACGCCAGCTGCAGCAGCTTGCCGCGCAGGGCCTCCGGTTGTGATGCCGAGCGGTCGACGCGGAAGCGGAACCGGGTGCGGCGCGGTTCGCTATGCGGCAGTTCGACGATGCGCCCTTCGACGAAGACCTCGCCATGTTCCATCGACAACGGAAGTTGCTGCGCCAACGACGCGTCGGCATGCAGACCGGCAAGCCCGAACCCGCACAGCAATGCGCCGAGAATGCGCAGGCGACGGGCGCGCAACCACAAGACGAATCCCAGCGCGAACATCGCGGCCAGCAGTGGCCACGGCGGCAATCGCGGCAGCTGCAGGCATCCGCCTGTGCCGGCGACCAAGGCCAGAGCAACCGCGAATCCGAAAGGCGGCGGCGGAACCGCATTCCCCATCTCACGCCTTTTTTACGCGGCGTCGGGTGACGCGGCCCAGGAGTGACTCTCCCTGTTTTACGACGAAGCCGTTATCAGCAGGTGTGTCTTGCGGTTGTAGGAAAGCTCCGAATCCCGGCCGATTGTCGGAGCAGCAACTCGCTACCTGTAGAGCGGAGCTTGCTCCGCTGCCTTTTTGCCGGTTTCTACAAGCACGGTTTGAATAGACGCGTGCCTTTGTAGGAGCGCACTTGGGCGCGATGCTTTACCGGTAGAGCCCAATCGCGCCCAGGTGCGTTCCTACAGAAAAAACAAGGCGCTGTGGTCTTCGACCCCGATCAGACCTCGGCCGCGGACAACTCCCGCAGCTTGCCTTCGTGCAGTTCCAGCACGCGATCCAGACGCCGCGCCAGCGCACGATCGTGCGTGACTAGCACCAGGCTGGTCTTCTCGGCGCGATTCAACTCCAGCATCAACTCGAATACGTTCGCAGCGGTGCGCTCGTCGAGGTTGCCGGTGGGTTCGTCGCCAAGCACGCAGGCCGGCTTGTTGACCAGCGCACGCGCCACCGCGGCGCGTTGCCGCTCGCCGCCGGAGAGTTCACCGGGTTTGTGTTCGAGGCGATGACCGAGACCGACCGACTCCAGCAACTGCGTCGCACGCAGCGATGCATCGGACACCGATGTGCCGCCGAGCAGCAACGGCAACATGACGTTTTCCAGCGCCGTGAACTCGGGCAGCAAATGATGGAACTGATAGACGAAGCCGAGTGCACGATTACGCAACGATCCGCGCGCTGCGTCGGAGAGTTTCGACATCTGCTGGCCGGTGACGAAGACCTCGCCAGCCGTCGGCGTGTCCAGCCCGCCAAGAAGATGCAGCAATGTGCTCTTGCCCGCGCCCGAAGCGCCGACGATGGCCACCGTCTCGCCGGCATGCACCAGCAGATCGAGGCCATCGAACACATGCGTGCGCAGCGTGCCTTCCGCATAGGTCTTGCCCAACCCTTCCGCATGGATAACAGGCTCGATCTCTGTCGAGTCCCCAGTCTCCAGTCCCAAGTCCCGATCCTCATTCATACCGCAACGCCTCCGCCGGCGCCGTGCGCGATGCGCGCCACGCCGGATAAATCGTCGCGAAGAAACTCATCGTCAATGCAATGGTCCCGATCACCATCACGTCGCCGGCCTGCAATTCGGTCGGCAAGCCGGTGATGTAGTACACGTCCTCGGGCATCAGCACGACGCCGAAGCCGCGTTCGATCAGGCGCAGGATGTGTTCGAGGTTGAGCGTGAGCAGCACGCCGCCGACCACGCCCAGCACCGTGCCGATCACGCCGATCAACGTGCCCTGCACCATGAAGATCTGCATGACGCCCTTGGGCGAGAGGCCGAGCGTGCGCAGGATGGCGATGTCGGCCTGCTTGTCGGTGACCAGCATCACCTGCGACGAGACCAGGTTGAACGCACCCATCGCGATGATCAGCGACAGCAGGATCGCGATCATGGTTTTTTCCATCTTCAATGCGCGGAAGATGTTGGCGTTCTCGCTGCTCCAGTCGCTGATGTTGTACGGGCCCCGCAGGCGCAGCGCCAGATCCCGCGCCACTTCCCAGGCGATATCCATGTCGTGCAGTTTCAGGCGCACGCCGGTGACGCCATCGCCCATCCGCAGCACGCGCTGCAGGTCGCTCATGTGCACGATCGCCAGACCCTTGTCGTATTCGTTGTGACCGGCCTCAAAAATTCCGGACACCTTGAACCGTTTCAACTTGGGTACTGCGCCCAGCGGCGTGCTCTGTGCATCGCCCAGTGTCGCCACCACGCTGTCGCCGACCGACAAACCCAGCCAGACCGCCAGTTCCTTGCCGAGCACGATGTTGAACTCACCCGGCCTCAGGTCTTCCAGTTTGCCGATCTTCATCTTATCGGCGAGTACCGATACCGAACGCTCCTGTTGCGGATATACGCCGCGGATCAACGCCGGCTGACTGCGCACGCCTACCAGCAATGCCTGTATGTCGATATACGGCGCCGCGCCGGCAACGCGCTTGTCCTGCTTCGCGACTTCGACCGCCTGCCGCCAATCCTCCAGCGGCGCGCCGTCGGAACTGACCGTGGCGTGCGCGACCATCTGCAGCATGCGGTCGCGGATCTCGCGCTGGAAGCCGCCCATCACCGCCAGCGTCGTAATCAGCACGGTCACGCCCAGCGCGATGCCGAGGATCGACGCCATCGAGATGAAGGAGATGAAACCGTTACGGCGTTTGGCGCGCAGGTAGCGCAGGCCGATGGCGACAGGAATGGGTTTGAACATGAGTACGGACTGGCGAGATGACCACTATGGTGCCATCGCGCCGCGCTGGCGCGAAGCGATCGCGGCCGGCGCGGCCAGACGCAGTTCACGTCGCGAGGCTGGGGGCAGCGTGTCCGGCCACCAGCTGACACGCTGGATCCGGCCTGCTTTCCCGCGCCAGCTCACGAACGCCAGCGATCCGCGCCATTGCAGTTTGACCTCATCAATGGGTTCGCCGTCCAGCATCACGG
>JBBJNO010000063.1:0-10841 GCA_037720875.1 Luteimonas sp.
ATGGCCGCTGTCGAGCCCGAGAAAATCGTGCAGCACCAGCACTTGCCCATCGCAATCGGGACCGGCGCCGATCCCAATGGTGGGAATCGCGACCGAATGCGTGATCGCGGCGGCGAGTGGCGATGGCACGCATTCGAGCACCAGCAGCGATGCGCCTGCGTCGGCGACGGCTTGTGCGTCCTCGCGTAATTTCCTTGCAGCCATTTCGTCGCGGCCTTGCACCTTGTAGCCGCCGAACCGCAGCACCGATTGCGGCGTGAGGCCCAGGTGCGCGGATACGGGGATCTCGCGCTCGACCAGGAAACGGATCGTCTCCAGCTTGTGGCCTGCGCCTTCCAACTTGACCATTGCCGCTCCGGCCTGCAGCAAGCGTGTCGCGGCATCGAGCGCACGTTCCGGCGTCGCGTCGCTCTGGAACGGCAAATCGGCAATCAGCAATGCGCGCCACAGGCCGCGCGCGACGCAACGCGTGTGGTACGCGATGTCATCGACCGTGACCGGCAACGTCGAATCGTGGCCCTGCACCACCATCCCCAGCGAATCGCCGACCAGGATGATGTCCACGCCATTGGCATCGAGCGTACGCGCGAAGCCGGTGTCGTAGGCGGTCAGCATCACCAGTTTCCGGCCGGCCTGCTTGGCTTCGGCCAGCGCGGGAACGGTGAAGGGTTTGCGCGTCGTGTCGGTTGGCATTGCGGTCTCTTTTGTTGACGCTGGGCCGGAGAATATCCAAGTTGGTGCGGAGAAGTCGGCTTGCTGGCAACCAGGACACCGTTATCGTGACAGATCAACGGCTTATCGAATGAGTGCCGTTGCTGATTGCCGATAATCAACCTTCTGGTCCGACCCAGCTTCCTCATCTCAGCGCAAGCCGGACCCAGCCATACGACGCCGGAAAGTTGGGTCCCGGCTTGCGCCGGGATGACGGCGTTTTTTCTTTCCAGTGGGCAGGCGCCTGACTCGGCACGCGCCTTAGATTGTTGCGTTAGGCAACACTTCGACACCGTGCAATGCGATCGCGGCTAGCAGTTCACGCCCCCTACCCCGTCCCGGCACCACGGTCTCCGGTGCGATCTCCACCAGTGGCAGCAGCGCGAATGCGCGCTCATGCAGATGCGGATGCGGCACACGCAACCCAGGCTCGTCGATGACCGCATCGCCGTACAGCAGCAGGTCAAGATCGAGCACGCGCGGGCCCCAGCGCGTTTCCGCATCGCGGTCACGGCCGTGCGAGCGTTCCAGCTGCAACAACGCATCAAGCAACGCGCGCGGGTCCAACCGTGTCTCCAGCAGCGCCACGGCATTGATGAAATCGGGTTGCTCTTGCATGCCCCACGCGGCCGAGCGGTAGAGCCGCGATGCGCGCAGCATCCGCGTGTCCGGCAGACCGTCAAGTTCACGGATCGCCTCGTGCAGCGTCGCAGTTGGATCGCCGACATTGCCGCCGAGGCCGACGAACGCCCGCACGCGTGGCTTCATTCGGCAGTGGTAGCGGGTGCGCTGGGACGACGGCGGCGACGGCGCTTGCGGGGTGCCGCCGCATCCTCGCCACCCACGACTTCAACCACGTCGAATTCGTCTTCGGTCTCACCAGACTGCGCCTGCAGTTCACGCCAGAACGCCACATCCTCGGCGTGTTCGTTTGAAGCGACCAGGCGCAGCAGCAGGAAATCGTATGCGGCGCGGAAACGCGGGTGTGCGAGCAGGCGCGGCACGCGCTTGCGTTGCGAGAAACGCGACTGCAACAGCCAGATTTCCTGCATCGGCAGCGAGAACCGGCGCGGCAAGGCAATCATCGAAGCCTGGTGCAGGGTCACCCGGTCAGCCGCGCGGCGCTGCGCCTCGGCCGCATGCATGCCCTGCGCCTGCAACGCCATCAAGGCGCGGCAGTACGCCGGCCACAACAGCACCGCGAACAGGAAGGCCGGTGACACCGGTTCATCGTCGGCGACGCGCTGGTCGGTGCCGGCCAATCCTTCCAGCAGCATCTTGCGCAGGGCGCCACTGCGATTGGCGGTGAGCGCCGCCGCGGTTTCCGGGAACAACGCGGCAAGCAGTCCGTGCGTTTCAAGACGCTCGAAACTCGCCACCGCATGTCCCGACAGGAACAACTTCAGGCATTCCTCGAACAGGCGCGCGGGCGCTGCCTGCGCCAGCAGCGGCGCGAGTCTTGCCAGCGGTTCGGCCGTGGCATCGTCGATGCGGAAATCGAGCTTGGCCGCCAGCCGCGCCGCGCGCAGCATCCGCACGGGATCCTCGCGGTAGCGATATTCAGGGTCGCCGATCAGCTTCAGCACGCCCGCCTGGACATCCTCGTAGCCGCCGATGTAATCGCGCACCGAGAAATCTTCCACGGTGTAATACAGCGCGTTGGCGGTGAAGTCGCGACGCACGGCGTCGTCCTCGATGGTGCCGTAGACGTTGTCGCGCAGCAGCCGGCCGCCCTCGTGCAGTTCGCGGTCGCCGCTGCCGTCGTCGACATTGGCGCGGAAGGTGGCGACCTCGATGATCTCGCGGCCGAACACGACATGCGCCAGACGGAAGCGGCGGCCGATCAGGCGGCAATTGCGAAACAGCGCGCGCACCTGGTCGGGCGTGGCATCGGTGGCGATGTCGAAATCCTTGGGATGGCCGCCGACCAGCAGGTCGCGGACGGCGCCGCCCACCAGATAGCCGTTGAAGCCACCGTCGCGCAATCGGTACAGCACACGCAATGCGTTGGGACTGATGTCCTTGCGCGAGATGGTGTGGCTGTCGCGCGGGATCACGCGCAGTTGGAGGTCGGGGGTGTCGATAGAGTCGATGTTTGCGGCGCGGCCGCGATGTAAGGGTAGGAAGCCGCTTGGGAACGGCGGAGCGCGTTGTATACTAGCGGCTTGCGCTTGCGCGACTCAATTGCTCCCTTCGTCTAGAGGCCTAGGACGCGGCCCTCTCAAGGCTGCAACACGGGTTCGAATCCCGTAGGGAGCGCCATACCTGTCCCGTAGGGAGCGCCATACCTGCCCTTTTCGGGCACGCAAATATCCGGCTCCGGCCGGTTTTTTCGTTGGATTGGCTAAACTAGCCGCCGGCTCGCCATCGATCTTCCGCCATGCCCTTCGTCGTTACCGAAAGCTGCATCAAGTGCAAATACACCGACTGCGTGGAAGTGTGCCCGGTCGATTGCTTCCACGAAGGCCCGAACTTCCTGGTGATCGATCCGGACGAGTGCATCGACTGCACGCTGTGCGAACCCGAGTGCCCGATCAATGCGATTTATCCGGAAGATGATGTGCCGGCCGGACAGGAAGCGTTCGTCGCGTTGAATGCGGAACTGGCGAAGGAATGGCCGGTAATCACGACCCGCAAGGATGCGCCGCCCGATGCCAAGGAATGGGAAGGCAAGACGGAGAAGTTGCCGCTGCTGGAGCGGTGAGCCTGCATGGCCTGCTGGACCCCGCACTTGATCCGCGGATACCCGGGGCTTTTTCGCCTGATCAGGTCCCCGGTATCGCCTTCGGCTCCACCCGGGCTACGCGTTGGAACGATAGCGTTCGCCCTCAGCCCCGCCTTTCGCCTTGCGATTTTTTTTCGGCTTGTCCTTCCATTCGATGGGCAGCGTGTATGTCGCGATCTCTTCCGGGACACGCTTTTTCAGCGTCTCCAGCAATTCGACGGCCGCGGCGCTGTGCTTCGGTTTGCCGTCCAGTTCCAGCGCCGCGACGCGAGTGGCCATGCCATCGGTGGGGTTGCGCATCACCACGGCCTGCGTGCGGATCAGGAAACGCTCGCCGCGGTAACGCACGCCGTAGATGCCGAGCATCTGCGCACGGCTTTCATAAGTGACGCCATCGGTACGCACCAGGACCTGGCCGACGGTGTTCCAGGTGTCGTTCATGCTGGCGGCGATGGTGAATTCACCGGGAGCCGTATCCGATGCCGCTTCCGCTTCGGAGGACGGCGACGCTGCCTCCCGCGGCGGCGTTTGCGGCGTGGCAATCGACCCGCATCCGCCACAAACGGTTGCGAGCGACACGATGACGGCAAGCCTCGACAAGCGGGCGGATGCGGACATGGCGCTCCAGACAGAGTTGAATCCGGTTCGACAGTAAGTTCCTTGTCGTGATGGCCAAGCATTCGTAGCCCGGGTGAGCCTAGGCGATACCGGGCTTTGCGATGATCGGGACAAAGCCTGTTCATCGCTGCGCTTGGGCCTGTGCATCGCTGCGCTTGGGGACTGTGCTTGCCGGGTACGAAAGTTTTGGTGCCAGGCAACGGCGGGTCGAGGCCCGCCCCACGAAAAACGGACGCCGCGGCGTCCGTTTTTTGTCGCCCGTAATGTCGCGGATCAACCGCCCAGGCTGGCCCTCAACGCCGCGATCAGTTTCGACGGCGCCGCGCCCACCGCAGGAAACCCGCGCGGATCGACGGCCGAGACGTACACACCGGCATCGACCTTGGTCACGCGTACCAGAAAATCGCTACCTTCGTAATTCACGTCATAGGTGCCGAGGATCTGTGCTTTGCTGGCGACGGTGACGCCGGCGGTCGCAGTCAATGCATCGCCGACCTTGGCGAAGGTCGCATCGCGTTCGCCCGCGATCGTGAAACCGACCGGGGTTGCGGTCGATGCCGCCTGTTGCGGCGCGGCGGCGGCGGTTTGCGAGGCGGTCACGCTGCCGCCGGGCACTGCCATCGCGTTGTCTGCATTCGGGCGATCCAGATCCGGTGGGATTTCCAGCGGACGGGTCTCGGCGCTCTGCTTGTAGACGTCATCGCCCTTGCGGAACCAGCGGCAACCCGACGCGCCAACCACCGCCACGGCAAGGACGGCCACGGCGGCAAAACGATACAACGATGCGTGATTGCGCATTGGAATCTCCTGGGGGCTCATTTCTGGTGTGTCAGGCCGCGAGCGAATCGCGGCAGGTATTTTCGAGCGACAGAATCTGTGCCGTCACGCGCTCAGTATCGGCTATATGCACCGATGACAGCGGCTGCAACGGCAAACGCAGGCCATGGCCGAGGCCCAATCGCGCCAGCAAGGCCTTCAGCGGGATGGGATTGGGTTCGAGGCCGAGGAAATCGTAGGCGTCCCGCAACTGCGCATCCCACTGCCCGGCGGCGTCGTGATCACCCGTTCGCGCCAGGTCACAAAGGCGACGGAACGCACGCGGCAAGACATTCGAGGCCACAGAGATGACGCCATCGGCGCCGAACAGCATCGCGCGGCAGGCGGTGGGGTCGTCGCCACTCAAGACCGCGAACGTCTTGCTGCGCAACGGCAACAACGCCGACATGCGCTCCGGCTCACTGACCGCTTCCTTGATGCCGATGATCCGTTCGTGCGTCGCCAGTTCGGCCACCGTCTCCGGCAACAGGTCGCAGCCGCTGCGGCCGGGCACGTTGTAGAGCACGACTGGCAGCGCCCCGTCGTCGGCAATGGCGCGGTAATGCGCCAGCAGGCCGGACTGGGTGGGGCGCACATACGGGGGGGTGACGACCAGCGCCGCATCCGCGCCCAACAGGCCTGCGCGGCGGGTCCGTTCAATGGTCTTGGCCGTGTTCGACAGGCCCGTGCCGGCCAGCACCGGGATTTTGCCAGCGATCGCCTCGACGGCAGTGCGCAGGATGGCGTCGTATTCCTCGTCGTACAGCGCGGCCGCCTCGCCAGTCGAGCCGGCGACCACCACGGCCTGCGTGCCGCCTTCGAGTTGCCGGCCCAGCAGGCGCTGCCACGCGTCGAAATCGACTTCGCCGGCGGCATTGAAGGGTGTCGCCAGCGCGGTGATGCTGCCGAAGAGCTGGCTGCCGGATAGCTGCAAGGAGGGCCTATCGAGGTCGAGTGGGGAAGTCGAGTGGAGAAAATCAAACGAGAGCCGGCGCGACGATCGCGCACACTGCGATGTTACTTGCGGCCGGAAACTGCGGGCAAGTATGCTGCAAGCTCGCTCCGGCCCCGTGCCGGTTGCTGTTCAGGCTCACCACACCGTTTCGGACGCCGCATTTGACTGACACCACGCCCCGGCCGTCGCCGAACGAGAATTACCTGCTCATCAACGCCTATACGACGCATCCGCAGTCGCCGCTGCTGTCGGTGACCCGTCGCATCTCCGATAGCGGCTGCAACCTGGTCGACACCCGCCTGACCACCGTCGGCCGCGATGTCTCGGTCAATGCGCTGGCCACCGGCTCCTGGGATGCGGTCGCCAAGCTTGAGGCGATGATGACGCGGCTTGAGCGCGAGGAAGGCCTCAAGCTGGTCTGGTACCGCACCGGCCCCAAGCCCGTGCAATCCAACCTGCTGCCGTACATCGTGGAAGTGGTCGCCGCCGACAAGCCCGGCATCCTGTTCCAGCTGGCCGATTTCTTCGACCGCCAGGGCATCACCATCGAGAACCTGCATTGTTCGCGGTATCGCGCGATGCAGACCGGCGCCGAGATGTTCACGGCGCAGCTGACCATCGGCGTCCCGGCCGACATGCACATCGCCGCGTTGCGCGATGACTTCCTCGAGTTCTGCGACCATCTGAACCTGGACGCCATCATGGACCCGATGAAATTCTGACGATGGCCAGGCCGCAGTGATCGACATCGGCGACAAGGTTCCAGACACTTCGCTGGCGCTGTCCAGCGGCGAAACCGTCCGCCTCGCCGACTTCAAGGGCCAGTGGCTGGTGCTGTACTTCTATCCGAAGGATGCGACGCCCGGCTGCACCACGGAAGGCATCGACTTCAATGCCTTGTTGCCTAAATTCAGGAAGCTTGGCGCGATCGTGGTTGGCGTGTCGCGCGACTCGATCAAGTCGCACCAGAATTTCTGCGCAAAACAGGGTTTCAAGTTCGATCTGGTCAGCGATGCCGATGAAGCCCTGTGCAACGCCTTTGGCGTGATCAAGGAAAAGATCATGTACGGGCGCAAGGTGCTGGGCATCGAACGCAGTACCTTCCTGATCGATCCCAAGGGCGTCATCGTGCAGTCATGGCGGCCGGTCAAGGTGCCGGGCCATGCCGAGGCCGTACTGCAAACACTCCGAGCGCACTGTGCCTAGAGAACGTCTGAAGAAGTCCGCAAAGAACGCCAAAGACGCAAAGCAGGCGCGTCACGCGATCTGTTCTTTGCGTCTTTGGCGTCATTTGCGGACAACACACCGCCTCCTTGGCACGCGTCCTGCGTCCTGCGCAGATCCACTCCATTTACCCACCCGGAACCCGATCGCATGACGCGAAGCAAGCGCATCTACGTCCTCGATACCAACGTGCTGATGCACGATCCGACCGCGCTGTTCAAGTTCGAGGAGCACGATGTGTTCCTGCCGATGCAGGTCATCGAGGAACTCGACAACGGCAAGAAAGGCAATACCGAGGCCAGCCGCAACGCGCGCCAGGTCAGCCGTTTCATCAATGAACTGATCGAGGCGCAGGGCGCGGACAAGATCACCTCCGGCATCACCTTGGCACGGCCACAGGGCCTGCAACTGCGCGGTGAACAGAGCATCGGCAAACTGCGCTTCCAGATCGATTCGTTCGATGCCGGCAAGCGTTTCGGCGCGGTGATCCCGGACAACCATATCCTCGGCGCGATCCTCGCGCTGAAGGAAGCCGAACCCGACGCGCCGGTGGTGTTCGTGTCCAAGGACATCAACCTGCGCATCAAGGCTTCGATCGCCGGCATCGTCTCGGAAGATTACGAAAACGATCGCGCGCTTGACGATTTCAGCCTGCTCTACACCGGCGCGAGCGCACTGCCGGAGGATTTCTGGCAGCGCTACGGCAAGGACCTCAAGTCGTGGACCGAGAAGGGCCGCACGTTGTACGAGGTGCGTCTGGAAGCGGACGACGACTGGCATCCCAATCAGTTCCTGTATCTGCCGGGCGACGAAGAAGCAGAAATGCGCGTGGTCAAGATCGACGGCGACAAGGCCACTTTGCAGATCATCGACGACTATCGCGGCCACCAGCACGCGGTGTGGGGCATCACCGCGCGCAATCGCGAGCAGAATTTCGCGTTGAACGCATTGATGGATCCGGAAATCGATTTCGTGACGTTGCTGGGCACGGCCGGTACCGGCAAGACCTTGCTCGCGCTCGCCGCGGGCCTGGCGCAGACGATGGACCAGCAGCGCTACCGCGAGATCATCATGACCCGTGCCACGGTCAGCGTCGGCGAGGACATTGGCTTCCTGCCGGGCACCGAAGAAGAAAAAATGACGCCGTGGATGGGCGCGCTGACCGACAACCTGGAAGTGCTGATGCCCAACCAGAAAGGCGGCGGCAGCTGGGAGCGCGCGGCGACCAACGATCTTCTGGCCTCGCGCATCAAGATCCGCTCGATGAACTTCATGCGCGGCCGCACGCTGCTGAGCCGCTGGCTGATCCTCGACGAGGCGCAGAACCTGACGCCGAAGCAGATGAAGACGCTGGTGACGCGCGCCGGCCCCGGCACCAAGATCGTGTGCCTGGGCAATGTCGAGCAGATCGACACGCCCTATCTGACCGAAACGACGTCCGGCCTGACTTACGCGGTGGATCGCTTCAAGAACTGGCCACACAGCGCGCACATCACCCTGCGTCGCGGTGAGCGTTCTCGGTTGGCGGATTACGCTTCGGAAGTGTTGTAGTCGCTGTCACTTCCGTTGGCGTTCGTAAGAGCGCCACGATGGAGCTCCGGTGTGAGGGAGACAAAAAAAAGGTTCTTCACGGAAGTCCGGGAGCGCCCACAAAAAAGGGAACGGCGGATTCGGGTGAAGATGTTTGTGCGAACAGACATCCAACCCGGAAACCACCGTTCCCATGCCCGATGTTAAAGCCTGCCTCCCGTTCTGGGAGGGCTTTCATGTATCCGATCTCCAGGTCGGTCCCGATCTCGTCCAGATAACCCTGGCTGCCAATCCTGCGCAGCCGCTGCGGTGCGGTGGCTGTCAGCGTCCGGGCCTGCCCGTGCATGAGCACTGTCCACGCCGTCTGCGCGACCTGCCGATGTTCGGCAAGGCGGTGCTGTTGCACGTAACGCTGCGCCGCGTGGCGTGCCCCGACTGCGGCAGCCGCATGGAGTCGGTGCCTTGGCTGGACCGCCATTCCCGGCTGACCCGACGGTTGGCCGACACCGTGTCCACCCTGTGCGCGCGGTTGCCCACCGCCCACGTCGCCGAACTGTTCGGCCTGCACTGGAGCACGGTGCGGACATTGGACCGGCGACGACTGGAAGCCGCGGTGGCGGCGTTGCCGCCACCGCAACCGCGGCGTCTGGTGATGGACGAGTTCGCTCTCTACAAGGGCCACCGCTACGCCAGCGCGGTGCTCGATGCCGATACCCGGCGGGTGCTGTGGATCGGCCAGGGCCGCAGTCGCGCGGCCGTCCGGCCGTTCTTTGAAGCATTGGGCCCGGAAGGCTGCGCCCGGATCGAGGCGGTGGCGATGGATATGAATACCGCCTTCGACCTGGAGGTGCGCCGGCACTGCCGGCAGGCCCGCATCGTCTACGACCTGTTCCACGTCATCGCCAAGTACGGCCGCGAGGTCATTGGCAGGGTGCGCGTAGATGCCGCCAACCAGTTGCGCCATGACGCCCCGGCGCGGCGGGTGGTCAAACGCGCGCACTGGTTGCTGCTGCGCAATCGCGCCAACCTGAAAACACCCGCACAGCACATCCGTCTGGACGAGGTGCTGGCGGCCAACCAATCGTTGATGACGGTGTACGTGATGAAGGAACAGCTGAAGGCGCTGTGGATGGCAGCGACCGCCTGGCAGTGGTGCCGTGCATGGACGCAATGGATGTCCCACGCGCGCGAAAGCCGGATCCCGGCACTGGAGCAGTTCGCCCGACGCTTGCGCGGCTACTGGCGCGGCATCGTTAGTCGCGTGCGCTGGCCGATGCACACCGGCCAACTGGAAGGCATCAACAACAAGATCAAGGTGATCAAGCGCATGGCATACGGCTATCGGGACAGCGACTACTTCTTCCTGAAGATCAAAGCAGCCTTCCCCGGTAATCCGTGAAGAACCAAAAAAAAGGCCGCCCGTGGGCGGCCTTTCGTATGGTGGAAGACTTCAGTTCCCTACGGCACGCGCGGCATTGACCCGCCCGGATCCGAAGGTTTCGTCATTGCCGGGTTTGCCCAGATCGTCAGCCGAAGCACGCAGGATGCGCTCGACCGCTGACGGCGCCATTTCGCCACCGTTCTTGCCGACGATCAGCGCCGCCACACCGGAGACATGAGGCGCGGACATGCTGGTGCCGGCCGACCAGCCATAACCCCCGGTTCCGGAAGTGGTGCTCATCACCATGTCAAAGACCCAGCACGGACGAACCAGCCCCTTGAGCATGCAGTTCTCCGTACCCGGGTAATCAAAATTACCACCGGGCGCGCCGAAATCGATGACCGACTGGCCGTAGTTGCTGTAGCTGGCACGGATATCGAGGTTGCCATTGAAGGGATCCTTCGCCCAGGCTAGCGGCCCCAGTGCACTGATCGCGAGCACGCCGGGGAGCTGCGCCGGAAACGCGCGCAGGTTGTCCGATGTGCATACCCCGTCGGTGTCGCAGACGCGGCCGCTGTCCTGGTCCAGATCACGACCGTCGTTGCCTGCCGAGGCGACCACAGTGGCATTGAGCTTATTGGCGTAACGGGTAGCCCGACCGGTGGCGTTGATCAGTTCGGCAACGTCATTACCGCCAACGGGAAGCCCACCGCTGACGCCCAGGCTCATGTTGATGACGTCCGCGCCTGCATCGGCGGCATGAACGATGCCTTGCATGATGCCCGCGAAGCTGCCGCCGCCAGTGGTCGCACTCAACACCTTGACCGCGACCAACTTGGCCAGCGGCGCAACGCCGATCGTCCCGATACCGTTGTCGGCGG